>JACOUJ010000238.1 GCA_016177865.1 Candidatus Rokuibacteriota bacterium | reverse complement strand
CCTCTTCTTCACCAACCAGGGGAAGGTTCACTGGCTGAAAGTGCACGAGATCCCGGAGGGAGGGCGGGCAGGGAAGGGGAAGGCCCTGATTAACCTCCTCCAATTGGGCGAGGGGGAGCGTGTCGCGGCGACGGTCGCGGTGCGGGACTTCTCCTCGGGATATCTCTTCTTTGCCACTCGCCAAGGCAAGGTGAAGAAAACAGAGGCAGACGCCTACTCCCACCCCCGGGCGGGGGGGATCATCGCGATCACCCTCGAGGAGGGCGATGAGCTGATCGCCGCGGGGGTGACCGATGGCCAGCAAGAGATCTTCCTCGGGACGAAGGACGGGATAACGATCCGGTTCAAGGAGGAGGACGTCCGCCCGATGGGGCGCGTGGCCGCCGGGGTGAAAGGGATTGAGCTTGAGGAGGGGGATGCCGTGGTCCGGATGGAGGTGGTGAGAGAGGGCGAGGCGATCTTGACCATCACCGAGCGAGGCTACGGAAAGCGGACCCCGCTCACGGAATACCGCCTCCAGGGGAGGGGCGGAAAGGGGGTTATTGACATCCGAACCGACGAGCGCGGTTCGGGTGAGACCAATGGCCCGGTGGTGGGGCTCGCTCAGTTGGCCGAAGATGACGAGATTCTGGTCGTGACGACCCAGGGGAAGATCATTCGCCTCCCGTCCTTCGATATTCGTCTCCAGGGACGCAACACCTACGGGGTCCGAATCATCAATCTGGAGCCTGGAGACCGGGTGGGTTCGTTGGCGCGCGTCGCCGCCGAACGCAGCTAGTCATCAGATATTCCCGCCGTGGTTGATCTGAAACTCATCCGCGAGGAGCCCCAGCGGATTGCTGAGGCCCTTCAGGCTCGCGGGGTCGGGGTTTCCCTGGATGAGATCCTGACCCTCGATGCAGAGCGCCGTCAGCTCCTCCGGGAAGCCGAAGAGCTGAGGGCATTCAGGAACCGGGTCTCCGAGGAAATCGCTGAGGCAAAGCGGCAGGGCCAAGCCGCGGAACGCGAGGTTGCCCGGATGCGGGAGGTGGGTGACCGGCTCAAATCGCTCGACCCTGAGATCCGCGCCCGGGAAGAGCGGATCGACGCTTTGCTTCTTCAACTCCCGAACCTTCCCCATGAGAGTGTGCCCCGGGGTGCCTCGGCGGCCGATAACCGGGAGATCCGGCGCTGGGGAGAGCCCCGGCGATTCGACTTCGCCCCGAAAGCGCACTGGGAGATCGGGGAAGCCTTGGGGATCCTGGACTTTGCTCGCGGGGCCAAGCTCGCAGGATCCCGCTTCACGGTCCTGTGGGGTGTCGGGGCCCAACTCGAGCGGGCGTTGATTACCTTCATGCTGGATCTCCATATCAGAGAGCACGGCTATCGCGAGTTGTGGACACCGGCGTTGGTCAACTCGGCGTCGCTTCGGGGAACCGGACAGCTCCCGAAGTTCGCCGATGATCTCTTCCAGACTCAGGATGACCTCTGGCTCATCCCGACCGCCGAGGTGCCGATCACCAATCTGCATCGAGACGAGATCCTTCCCGGGGATCAGCTGCCCCTCAGGTATTGTGCGTACACACCATGCTTTCGTCGGGAGGCCGGCTCGCACGGGGCGGACGTCCGCGGCCTGATCCGTCAACACCAATTTGACAAGGTGGAGCTGGTGAAGTTTACCAAGCCACAGACGTCGTACGACGAGTTGGAGCTTCTTACAACTGACGCCGAGGCGGTGCTTCAACGTCTCGAGTTGCCCTATCAGGTCGTGGCCCTCTGTACGGGCGATCTCGGATTCGCGGCGGCGAAGACCTTCGACCTCGAAGTCTGGATGCCAGGACAGGGGAAGTATCGCGAGATTTCGTCGTGCTCGAACTTCGAGGCGTTTCAGGCAAGGCGAGCCCAAATTCGTTTCCGCCCCGCGGCCGGGGGGAAGGCAGAGTTCGTTCATACGCTCAATGGCTCCGGCGTGGCCGTGGGCCGGACGATGGCGGCCATCCTGGAAAACTGCCAACAGGGAGACGGGAGCGTGACGATCCCCAAGGCCCTGCGACCCTATCTGGACGGCCTCGAGCGGATTGAGCCTCCCCGCTGAAACTGCCCCTTCCGTCGTGAAGTCCGCCCTTTTCGATCTTCAGGCCAGGATTCCGTGCTCCTGGAGGAGACCCGGGCTGGAAGCTGCCGCGAATTCCCTGTAAGATGGAGCCTCGGTTTCGGCACTGAGTGAGCTGGAGGGTGAGTCTTCAAGCTCGCGGGTGGGCGAACCCATGGGGGAGGTTGGGAGGGGGAGCAGTGGGGCTCACCCCTCCGGGATAAAGAATTCGGAGGGGTGGCCGAGCGGCCGAAGGCGCCGGTCTTGAAAACCGGAAGGCGAAAGCCTCGGGGGTTCGAATCCCTCCCCCTCCGCCATTGGAAGCTGAAAGCTGTTTCCGGAGAGGTGGCCGAGTTGGCCGAAGGCAACCGCCTGCTAAGCGGTTATGGGGGCAAACACCTCCATCCCGGGTTCGAATCCCGGCCTCTCCGCCAATGTGCGCCCATAGCTCAGTTGGATAGAGCGGCGGACTACGAATCCGCAGGCCAGAGGTTCGAATCCTCTTGGGCGCACCACTTCATTGAAGGACGCAGCGTGACCCGCGAGGTGGGCAGGGGAGCAGAGAAGACCTCTGAAGCGCACCACTACGCATGATTCAGACTACGGCGCAGCAAGATGAGATCGTGATGGCCGAGGCCCTGGGTGAGGCCGAGGCCGCGGTGCGGGACGGAGAAGTTCCGGTGGGCGCCATTGCCTGGCTTGATGGAAAGATCGTGGGGCGGGGGCGAAACCGGGGGATCGTGTTGCATGACCCGACGGCTCACCCCTCTTGCAGGCGCGCGCCGCCCGGCTCGTCTACGGGGCTCATGACCCGAAAGCTGGGGCGGTCGAGAGCCGTTTCCGGCTTCTAAGTGACCCGCGTTTGAACCATCGAGTCGAAATTATCTCGGGGGTGCTGGCCGAGAAGAGTCAGAACCTGTTGCGCCAGTTTTTTGAAGAGCGGGGATGAACGAGACTCGGGTGCCGACGAACCCATGGGGGAGGTTGGGAGGGGGAGCAGTGGGGCTCACCCCTCCAGAGTAAATGATTCGGAGGGGTGGCCGAGCCCGGTTGAAGGCGCTCGACTCGAAATCGAGTAGGGGCCTAACCAGCTCCTCGGGGGTTCAAATCCCTCCCCCTCCGCCATATGAACTTTCGGGGACGCCAAGAGGGTAGGGCGAGGAACAGATGTCTCGAGTCGTTCTCGCGAAAGGCGAGCAGGGAGATTTTCTTCGCCGCGTTCGGATAGCGTTGGGAGGTTGGGATCGGCTTGCTCAGATGTCGGGTGTGCGTTCAAGAACGATTCGCGATTGGGCAAGGGAAAGATGGCGGATGTCATTCGAGGCGGCACTTCAACTCCAGCGCCACTCAGGAGTGCAGCTGCCGAGGGGGATCCGTGTTTTACCAGAGTTTTGGAGTACTTCGAAAGCCGCAACCGTCAGGAATCTGAAATGGAACGCTGTCTACGGCAACCCCGGAACGCTCGAGGGCAGGCGGAAAGGGGGCGCTGTCAGTCAGCAGCGACGAAGAGAGCAACCACAGCGGTATGCTGGCTCTCGGGTTCGCCTTCGAAACGGGATCAGGATTCCGCCAGATGGAGAGGAGCTGGCAGAGTTTATTGGTGTTGTGTTGGGTGATGGCGCGATCTCTAATCATCAGGTTAGGATAACTCTTAACGGGGATACAGACCGCGCCTATGGTGGTTATGTTGTAGACCTGGCCCAGAGGCTTTTCGGTGCGAGGGTCACCGTCGGAGAGCCGAAAGGCGAGAAGGTCCTGTGTTTGACAATGACAGGGAGAAATCTGGTCGAGTTCTTAGTTAGCAAGGGGTTACACCGAGGAAACAAGGTCAAGCAGCAGGTCGACATCCCGAAGTGGATACTGAGCAATGATGGTCTTGCAAGGGTCTGTGTTCGTGGGAAGCCCTACCGGAGTCTAGGTCTCTCGTTTACGTCCCATTCTCTTCCACTCCTGAGGTCTGTTCATAGAATTCTTTGTGGTATTGGCCTGCCAGCGAAGTGCGATGGTCGGAGGCATGTGTCGATCTATAAGCGGGCCGGTATTAAGCGCTACCTGGAAGTGGTAGGCACGAAGAACCCGAAGCACCTTCAAAGATTTGCCGAGTAAGTGCGGAGGGGTGA
>JACOUJ010000237.1 GCA_016177865.1 Candidatus Rokuibacteriota bacterium | reverse complement strand
TCAACAGCTTCCGCGCCGTCGTCCAGGCGGTGGTGGATCTCTTTCCCGGGAATAGGTGCAGCCTCTGGGTGGCCGACGGCGAGTCTCTGGAGTGCCGTGCGGAGGCCGGCGCTTCGGTGCCCATGGACCCCAAGCCCATCTTCCGATTCGGGGAGGGGCTGGTCGGGGTTGTCGCGGCGACGCACTCGTCGCTGCTCGTCGCGGATGTCAGCGAGGACGCGCGCGTCGTCTATCGCGAGCGGATGAAGCGCGAGGGGTCTATGTCATACCTCGGCATCCCCCTGATTGCAGGGGACCGGGTCCAAGGGGTCCTCGAGCTACTCATGAGAGGCGCCCATCACTTCCTTCCCGAAGAGGTGGCCCTCCTTGAGTCGCTCGCAGGTCAGGCGGCGGTGGCCATTGACAATGCTCGCCTCTTTCAGGAGGCGGTCAAACATGCGGCGCGGGCCGAGACGTTGGTCCAGCTCAACCAGGCCGTGTCGGCCAGCCTTCGCCCGCATCAGATCCTGGAAACGGTCAGGCAGGCGACGGTCCGGCTTTTCAATGCGTTTCGAGTGGCGGTCTGGGTCGTCGATGAAGAGCGTCGCGTCCTCAGCCTGTGGAGGCGTCGGCCGAGTGGTCCTCTCAACCAGCAGATCCCGGTTCAGCGTCACTTCGGTGACGGGGGTGTAGGATGGGTGGCCGAGCATCGGGCGCCGATCCTCTTCGCCTCTATTCAAGCTGATGAGCGTTTGGCCCCCGCCGACCGGGTTCACAACCAGGGGTTTTCTTCCTTCACCGCGATCCCGATCCAGCTCGAACGGAGGCTCCTCGGTGTCCTCTCCTTTACGACCACGACGTTCCGGCAGATGCCCCCGGAGGAGCGGGCGCTCCTGGACTCTCTTGCCGGGCAGGGGGCCACCGCCCTCCAGAACGCTCGGCTCTACGAGGAGGCGCAGAAGCTGGCCCGGGAGCTGCAGGGCTTGATTCGCGCCGGACGGGCGGTCAGCTCCTCCCTGGAGCAGAGGGAGGTGCTGGAAGGCATCGTTCGGGAGGCCGCGCTTGTAATGGGGGTGAAGAGCTGTAGCCTTAGGCTCTTCGATCCGACCGGGAAATGGCTCGTGTTGGCGGCCCAAGTGGGGCTCCCGGTGGAGTGGGTGGAGGAGGCTCCCTCGCTGGTGGGGGAGGGACTCGGGGGTTTGGTGGCAGCAGAGGGGAGGCCGCTGGCGGTCCTGGATCCCTCCAGCGATTCCCGCAGCCGGCATCGGAGCGACTGGCAGAGATTCGGGCTGGTTTCGTATCTGGGCGTTCCGGTCAAAGAGGGAGAGCGGACTATTGGGGTCCTGAGCTTTCTTACGCAGCAATCGCGCCGGTTCATCGAGAGAGAGATCGCCCTCGCCCTGTCCTTTGCCGATCAGGCCGCGATCGCTCTGAAAAATGCCCGTCTCTTCCAGGAAACCCAGCGGGCGTACGAGGAGCTGGCCACGGCTCAAGAGCAGCTCGTGCAGGTGGAGAAACTAAGGGCGATGGGCGAGATGGCCTCAGGGGTCGCCCACGATTTCAACAACGTCCTGGCGGCCATCCTGGGTCGCGTCCAGCTTCTCCTCCAGAGAATCAAGGATCCCGAGCTCAGACGATCGCTCACGGTCATCGAGCAAGCCGCCCTCGACGGGGCCCAAACGGTGCGTCGGATCCAGGAATTTACCCGGGTTCGTCGGGAACAGTCACTTACCCCCATGGATCTGGTCGAAGTGATCCGTGATGCGCTGGAGGTCACACAGCCCCGCTGGCGGGACGAGCCCCAGTCCAAGGGCTTCGTGATCCGGGTCGAGACGAAACTCTCTCCGCTTCCACCGGTTCCGGGGAACCCGGCGGAGCTCCGAGAGGTGCTGACCAACCTGATCCTGAACGCCCTCGACGCCATGCCAAATGGTGGGACGTTGACCCTCACGAGTCGGGCCGATGAACGGGGAGTCGTCATCGCGGTTCAAGACACCGGCATCGGCATGACAGATGAGGTCCGGCGGCGCATCTTCGACCCCTTCTTTACCACGAAGGGGCCAAAGGGGACCGGGCTCGGGCTGGCCGTGGTCTACGGCATTGTCACCCGGCACGGAGGCGAGATCCAGGTCGAAAGCCGGGAAGGGGTCGGCTCGACGTTCACCATCCGACTTCCTTACGGGCTCATCGAGTCGCCGCCGACGCACGAAAAGGAGTCCACCCTGGCGGCTCCCGCCCGAGTCCTGGTCATTGACGACGAGGAAGCGGTGCGAGAGGCCCTCCGGGACATCCTGAGCTTGCGGCACGTGGTCGAGGAAGCGGCTTCGGGGGCCGAAGGGATTGATCGTCTGAAGCAGACGAGATTCGACCTCGTGATTACCGACCTCGGAATGGCCGGGATGTCGGGCTGGCAGGTCGCCCAGGCCGTTAAGGCCCTCCGGCCCGAAACTGCCGTGGTTCTCGTGACGGGATGGGGCGTCCAGTTGGATCCGGCGGAGCTTCGATCCAAGGGAGTGGACCGGGTCCTGCCAAAGCCTTTCGAGATGATGGATGTCTTCGAACTCGTCGCCTCTGTGGTTGACACTAACGGGATGGAGGGGGAATGAGCCTGATCATTGAAGCGATCCGTAAGGTGGTGGAGCGCCAGGATCTGACTCGGTTGGAGGCCGCGGGGGCGATGGAGGCGATCATGTCCGGGGCGGCGTCGAATGCCCAGATCGCGGCCTTTTTGACCGCGCTCCGGATGAAGGGTGAGACGGTGGATGAGTTCATCGGCTTTGCCCAGGTCATGCGCGAGAAGGTCGTCCGGGTTCGGACCCGCGGGGAGACGGTGGCCGCGCTCACCGGGACGGATCGGGAAATGCTCATTGACACGGCAGGGACGGGCGGGGACGCCGCGGGGACGTTTAATGTCTCCACGGCCACCGCCTTCGTCGTGGCCGGGGCCGGGCTCAGGGTGGCCAAGCACGGGAACCGTTCTGTCTCCTCTCTCTGTGGGTCCGCCGACGTGGTGGAGACCCTGGGGATCAATATCGAGATCCCTGCCTCTAAGGTGGCCCGCTGCGTAGACGAGGTCGGGATCGGGTTCCTCTATGCCCCCCTTCTCCATACGGCGATGAAGTATGTCATGACCGCCCGGCGGGAGATGGGGATCCGGACCGTCTTTAACATCCTAGGCCCTCTCACGAACCCGGCGGGGGCCAACGCTCAGGTCATCGGCGTGTACAATCGTGCCCTCACGGAACCCATGGCCCGGGTCCTCGCGGAGTTAGGGACTGTCCGGGCGTTTGTCGTGCACGGGGCCGACGGGCTCGACGAGATCTCCACGACGGGGGAGAGCCAGATCTCAGAGGTCCGCGAATCGTCCGTCCGAACCTATGCGGTGCGGCCTGAGGACTTCGGGCTGGCGCCGGCGACCATCGCGGATCTCCAAGGCGGCGACCGGGGAGAAAACGCGGAGATCATCCGGGCGATTCTTCAAGGAACCCCCGGGCCCCGGCGGGATATCGTCGTGATGAATGCCTCCGCCGCCCTCACGGCCGGCGGCCTGGCCAAGGACTTCAAAGAAGGGGTGGCCTTGGCCCAGCGCTCCATTGATACCGGGGCCGCCCTTGACAAGTTGAACCGCCTGGTGGAGTTCTCCCAGCGACTGGCCCAAGAGAAGTAGCGCCGTGGCGATAAGCTTCGCATCCCTGCGTTCTCAGTCGTCGCCAATCCTCACGTACCCACCCCGTACGCTCCGGTTGGCTCCTCCCTCGGGCCTTGGGCTGCTCGCTTCTCACCACGGCACGAGTATGACCGTCAAAGTCCAACAGGAACCTGGCGTGAGGCTACCTCGACTTCCTGGAGGACGATGAGGGCGGAGGGCCTGTGTCCGCTCGATTCTTTGCGACCTTCCGGTGTCGGGTTGCCGCGCTGACCGCCTTCCACAGCTCTTCCACGGGAAACGGTTTCACCAGGTAGTAGAAAACCCCAGCGGCCCGGGCCGTGCGCTCGGTTTCGTAAGAACTGTGGCCTGTGACTACGATGATGGGGAGGGTTTCGTCGATCCTCTTGATGATGGGGATGGTGTCAAGCCCCCCGAGCCCCGGCATCTTGAGGTCGAGGATCAAAGCTTGATACCGCGTCCGCATGATCTTCTGAATCGCGTCCATGGCCCGATCGGCGGTCTCGACCAGGATAGACTTGCTTCCGAGGGCCTCCGCGATCAACCCGCGGACTCCGGCGTCGTCGTCGCAGACGAGCACCCGTCCCTTTCCGGCACCGATCCTCGTTCTGGCCGTCATGGTCGGAGCGCTCTCACGCCTTCGCTCCCGGATTGAAGACCCCATAGCGCCGGAGCTTGTTATACAAGGTCTTAGTGTCAATACGCAGGACCGCGGCGACCTTTCTCTTGTTCCCCCGATAGAGCTTCAACGTTCTGAGAATGTAGAGACGCTCGACCTCGTAGAG
>JACOUJ010000236.1 GCA_016177865.1 Candidatus Rokuibacteriota bacterium | reverse complement strand
TCGAGGGGAGCCCGCAGTTTAGTGAACGGGAAACGGTTGCCCTCCAGTATGCCACCGAGATCACTCGCGATGATGGCCCCGTCTCGGACGTCTGCTTCGACCGCCTCAAGGAGCACTTTTCCGAGCCCGAGATTCTCGAACTCACATTCATCGTGGGATATCAGACCTTCGCCAGCAAGTTTGCCAAAGCGTTCGAGATTCGGCCCCAAGGGTTTTCCACAGTCCGGGCCGCTTGAGATCGAGGGGAGGGTTGCGTCTGACTGCTCGCCGCGGCGATTAGCAGGGGCGCCTCCCCTCTTTCTTTGCTCGCAGTGAACGCGGGACGTGAGGTAGTCACGGCGCGCCACATGGCCGTGCGCACTGACCGGCTCCTCCTCATCAACGCGATGATCGGCAGCTTCCTCGGGGGTCTCTCTGCCCGGATTTTCCTGATCTCCCTCCCGACGGTCGCGGCCGGCCTCGGGACCGACATCATCGGCATCTCGTGGGCCCTCATTGCCTATCAGCTCGCGAGCATCAGCCTCTCGGTCGTCTTCGGCCGGCTGGGGGATACCTACGGGCGCTACCGGATCTACGGCCTCGGGTTCGTCGTCATGACCATCTTCTCCTTCTGCTGCGGGATCGCCGAGAACGTCTCCCAGCTCGTCGTGTTTCGGTTCTTCCAGGGCGTGGGGGCTGCGATGAACGCCTCCGCCGCCCGCGTCTTGGCGATGGACGCCATGCCGGAGGGGTCCGAGGGGCGGGCGAACGGATATATGACGCTTTCGTTTCACTCCGGCTTCCTCGTCGGGCCGCCGTTCGGCGGGCTCGTCATCGACTACATCAGCTGGCGGTGGACGTTCTTCCTCCTCGTGCCGATCGGCCTGGCTGGAATCCTCCTCACGGCGATGCGGTTCAGGGCGAGCGAGACCGCGACCGCGCGGCGACAGCATCTGTCGATCGATCACCTGGGCGCCGCGCTTCTGATCGCGCTCACAATCATCCTGGTCCTGCTCCTCGATCGGAGGAGCGCGGAGTGGGTCGGCGTCGGCCAGAAGGGGACGCTAGCGCTAGTCTTCGTTGTCACCCTCGCGGGATTCCTGGTCCACGAAGCCAGGGTCCCGAACCCGGTGATGAATCTATCGCTCTTCCGGATCCGGATGTTCACCTTCACCATACTGAGCCTCGTCATCATCTCCGTGACCTACAGCCTCCTGAGCTTCCTCATACCGTTCTACCTCCAGGACGTGCTTCACTTCTCCCCATCGTTCATGGGAGTGATCTACCTCCTCGCCCCGATCTTTACCGTCAGCCTGGCCAACTTGAGTGGGCATCTCACCGATCGTGTGGGGCCGCGGCTGCCGGCGTCGATCGGGGTGGGGATGGTCGTGCTGGCGTGCGGGATCGGGACCATCCTGAGGGTGGATTCCCAGTGGGTCCTCCCCGCGGCGATCATGGCCCTCCTGGGGCTCGGCTCGGGCTTCTTCAACACGCCCAACCAGACCGCGATCATCGGCTCCGTGCCCAGGGAGCACCGGGGGTTTGCAACCGGAATGGCGAACACGATGTTCGGGCTCGGGCATCTCGTCGGCGTCTCGCTCGGCGGGGCGCTCCTCACCGTCATGTTTCTGTACTATTCGGGGATTCCCGGCGCCACGCCGACCCCCGAAAATCCGCTCGCCTTCGTGTCTGCCATGAACGCGACATATCTCGTGTGCGTTGGGGTCAGCCTCATCGGGTTGTTTTCCTCTCTCATGAGAGGGGGGCACAAGATCGGGGCCCCGAGAGAGATCCCGCCTGGGGCATAACACGCGAGCGATGACCAGGGAAATGCGGAACGGGGGCTCCTCTCGCGCATTGACAGTGGCGCCCTTCCCGTGATAGGTGGTGGGACGATGCGGATCGATCAGTGGAGGTGCGTGGCCTGCGGCAACTGTCTCGCGGTCTGTCCGGTGGGGGCGATCCATATTGACCCGGGGGTCGGACGGGCGGTCATCAACGAGGATGCGTGCGTCGAGTGTTACAACTGCTTCCGGGGGATGTCCAAGGAGCACCTCTTCCCTCCGATGGTCCGGGCCATCCGGCGGGTCGCCAAGGCATTCCGTTTCCGCTTTGACCCCGAGCCCGACATCTGCCCGACTGACGCGATTGTCCCGACGGAACTCGGCTGGCCGCGGGTTGTTCGGCGGGCCTTCTCAGATCCGGTGGTTGAGCACGCGGCTACGGGAATCCATGGAAGAGGAACTGAGGAGGTCAAGACCAACGACGTGACACATCGAGTGGGGGAAGGGGAGACCGGCTTCGTCGTGGAGTTCGGTCGTCCCGGCGTAGGAGTGCGGTTCCACGAGATCCAGCGCATGACCCGTGCCCTGGCCGAGCTTGGGGTCGAGTTCGAGAAGAAGAACCCGGTCACCTCCATGATGTCTGATCCCAAGCGCGGCGAGATCCGAGAGGACGTTTTGAATGAGAAGATTCTTTCAGCCATCGTGGAATTCAAGACGACCCTGGAGCGGGTGCCGGAGCTCCTGGGCCGAATCGAGGAGGTCGCGGAGGGGCTCTCCACCGTCGTGGCGCTGGGGGTGTCCACGCGTTGTGACTCTGCCGGGCAGAGCCGGCTTCCGGATCTCCTGGCTGGCGAGGGCTACACCGCTTTTCGGGGCAAAACCAACCTCGGCCTTGGCCGGACCCCCCCGGCTGGGTCGGTCGATCCGCGCGGTGGCTCTGCCTCATGACTAATACGCTCCATCGTTACGGTGACGCCGAGAGTTTTCGGGACGACTTCATTGTCTTTGCCATGCCCACCCGGGGAGTGAACGATGCCGATTGCGTCGAGAAGCTCCGGACATTCCTCCGTCTGGCTCTCAAGCACCACCCGGTCAACCTCGGCGATGCCCGGAAGGGCGGGCTCTACCAGCCCACCCCGCGCCTGAATCCTTCGGCCCACTGGCGTCGACAGGAACCCCTGCGGACGGATGAGATCCTGGAGCGGATTGATGGGCCGACCACTGTGTCGGCGGTCTTCGACAACAGGCAGGATCTTGTCGCCTTCATCGAGGAGTTGAAGGCGGCGGATCTCGGACTCTCGATCAACATCTCCGGCCTCAGGGATGAGGCGAATCGTTGCTGCCAGCAGGCGGGGATCACCCGGCACAGCGTGGAATACTCGCTCGGCTTTCGCGGACAGATGGACCGCCTGCCCGAACGGCCGGTGTTGGAACTCTCCACCATGTGCGGCCACGGGATGATCTCCGCCAACTTCGCGAAGAAGATGATGGACTGGGTCAAGGAGGGCCGGCGGACTCCTGCGGAGGCCGCTCGCTCTGCGGCCCGATTTTGTGTCTGTGGAGTCTTCAACATGACGCGCGCCCAGCGGATCCTGGAGCGGGCTCGCCACGGCAATCCGTAACCGGCAATCACACGCGGGAGGGATATCATGAAACGCTGGCAGATCGCGACTCTACTCACGGTGATCGTGCTTATGGCAGGAGTGGGGGGGTGGCCTCAGTCCGCGGGGGCTCAGGTTACCACTATCCGCTTTGGCCACGTCGGGTTTCCGGGCTCTCTCTTCGACCTCAACGTCAACGAGTACGCCAAGCGGGTGAACGGGGCCCTCAAGGGGCGAGTCGAGGTGAAGGTCTTCCACAGTAGCCAGCTTGGAACCGACGAGCAGATGATCAAGGGGATTCGAGTCGGGGCCCCCGAAATGTTCCTGCCCTCAACCATCATGAGCACGGTCGAGCCGAAGTACGGCGTCTTCGAGATGCCCTACATCATCGTCAGCCGCGTCCACATGAAGCGGGTCTCCGAGTCCGCCGCGGTGAAAGAAGCCCTTCTCGCGCCTCTC
>JACOUJ010000235.1 GCA_016177865.1 Candidatus Rokuibacteriota bacterium | reverse complement strand
CGACCCAGGTCGGCTCAATGCGATACACGAGGAAGTACGGAAACCTGCGTAGTGGAAACCGCCGGGTGCCGTGGTCGTACTGTGGCCAGGACTCCGGCGCCCGTTCGATCGCCCCAGCGGCTACGTCCAGTTCGTCAGCAAACCCCGCGGCGGCCGTCCGGCTGCGCTCGGCATACCACCGCGCCGCTCCTTCGGCCTCATCGAGCGCCTCGTCGAGGTACTCAAGCCTTCGAGTCACGGCGGGCCGCGGCGAGAATCCGGCGGCGGGCGTCCGCCCAGGGCACCGTGTTCGCTAGGCCCGCGTCGAGTCGCTCGATCCGCCGACGGATCTCCACCGACCACGCAGCCTCGGCATCCTCGTCGACCTCGGGATCGAGGCTCTGGATCAGCTCCCCGGCAAGGGCAGCGCGTTCCTCAGGGGGAAGCTGGAGCGCCTCGGCAAGCAACTGCTTGGGATCCATGACCCATAGCATAGCACACTGACGGCCTGGGTTGTTCCCTCTGGCTAACGTCGGTATCAGCCGCGGCCGAAGGCCGTCGGCTGCACGCCGAAGTTAGCAAGCCCGCTGAACCTCGTACGCATGCGTCACGCCCGGTCTTGAACTCTGACCGACATGTCCAGGCTAATCCCGTCGAGACAGTCCGCAATCGACGCGACTGTCGCGCTGAGGGCCTTGATCCCGATGACGAGGTGCTCGAATATCGGGCGGCCGTTGTGGTCACGGGGGTATCGAAAGCTCTCGGAGTTTGGATCAAGCTGGCGTAGGTCGTCGACGCAGTGCCCGATCGCTTCGAATTCGGCCACGGTTGGAGGTCCGTAGACAGCGTCGCACAACTCCTGGACCTCAGCCCAGAGGAGCACGACACTGTCCCGTTCGCCTGCGGTCCCCCCGGGATCGGCGAGAAGTCGCCGCAGTAGTATTTCCGTCGCCTGCCGATACCCGGCTGCGTGAGAGTCGCCAACCCCTGTCCAGTGGTCGAGAACCGCATTGAACCTGATCTCATGATCCGCAGTCAGAACGCGAAGCGGGTTCGAAGTCGCCATCATCTATCGCCGACAAAGCGTGGCATCGGGCGGGTGAGCGGCCGGCCGCGAGCACACCCGGCCATGACGAGCCACTTCTTGGCCGTCCCCTCCAGCCGCTGCTTAAGCGGCCTCACCGGCGTGATACCGCGTAGCGAATGGCATAATCTGGACCCATCGGCGTCGAAGCCGCCCGAACCATGATCTTGAGGAAGCGCACCGAATCGAGATCATGGATGCCCAGGAAATACATCTTCGATCCGTCAGGATTTGCGATGGAGTCCAGCGAAGCCGCGACAAGCTTCGAGACAGCCGTGACGGCATCTTTCCGCATGGGGTTGACAGAGGCATCCGCGATCACAAGCGGCCCGTTGTCACCGTGGTAGAAGAGGGAGTAACCGATGATGGGAGAGGCCATATCTTGCACACTGTAGCCATCAACCACCATTGGGCCCTGTTTCTGCGTTGCTATAAGCTTGAAGCGGGGACGAAGTTCTGTCTCAGCGTATTAAGCGTGGCCTGCGGCACCCGCTTGGTATCGACTTCTTCGGCTCGAACATCGCCCCGAGACGCGGCGATGGCGCACGCGAAGACTGCCGCGAAGACGCACGCAGATCGCACGGTCATCTTTGGTCTCCTTCCGCGACATCTTTGGCCACCTAACCCGCAATCGACGCATGGTCTTACTAACGCGAATTAGACAGAACCGTCTAACACCGTAAACCCTGCGAGGTGTCGCAGTCTATCACCAAACTCGAAAGGCTCGCTACATCCCTACCTCCTTGTTTTTGCAGCTCCTTCCAGCCTGGAGCCGCGCTACCGCCGACCGCATTATGCAGCGGCGGGCCGCAGCCTATCACGGCTCGATGGACCACCCCACACCGTGGCATGCGAAGCCCTCAGCTTTGCGCTTCGAGCTGGCGGAGCTTGAAGCGCTGGATCTTGCCCGTAGCAGTCTTGGGGAGCTCGGTCACGAACTCGATCCAGCGGGGATATTTGTAGGGGGCGATCTTGTCTTTGACGAAGTGCTTGAGCTCGGCCTCCAGCTCGGGCGAGGGGGCGTACCCCTCCTTCAGCACCACGAAGGCCTTCGGCTTGACCAGCCGCTCCTCGTCCTCCCGCCCGATCACGGCCGCCTCGAGGACCGCCGCGTGGCCCACCAGGCACGCCTCCACCTCCACCGGCGAGACCCAGATCCCGCCGACCTTCAGCATGTCGTCGGTCCGGCCGCAGTACCAGAAGAACCCCTCCTCATCCTGGTAGTACTTGTCCCCGGTCTGGATCCACTCCCCCTGGATCGCCTGCTTGGTCTTCTCGTGCTGGTTCCAGTAGTAGGCGCAGATCGAGTCGCCCTTGACCTGGAGGTTCCCGATCTCCCCGGGCTTGACGAGGTGCCCCGTCTCGTCCACGATCCGGGCCTCGTAGCCGGGGACCGCCTTCCCCGAGGCCCCGGGCTTGACCTCACCCGGGCGGTTCGAGATGAAGATGTGGAGGATCTCGGTGGTCCCGATCCCGTCCAGGAGCTCTACCCCGAACCGCTCCTGCCACCGCTTAAAGAGTTCGGCGGGAAGGGCCTCCCCCGCCGAGACGGCAAGGCTCGCGTCGCCGCCCTGCCCGCCGACGCCGATCCGGCCTATTCGACGCCGGTCGACTTGGACGGCGAGGTCGATCTGGCCGAGACGACGCG
>JACOUJ010000097.1 GCA_016177865.1 Candidatus Rokuibacteriota bacterium | reverse complement strand
GGGCGGCGATTCCGGCGGGATCAAAAGATTGGACGACGGCCAGGACCGCCTCCACATCCTGGGGATCGAAGTGCGTCCATTCGGCCAACTCTTCTATCGAAGCGCGCAGGTATCCGTCATCATCCAGGCTTCCGATAATGGCCTGTCCGATCGCGCGCCGTTGATCATCTGCCCCTGTCAAACACAGTTGTCGGATGAGGTGTTCCGCAAGGGTGGTGTTGGTGCCTCTCAGGTTTTCAACCGGAGGGGCCTCCCGTTCCTCTTGATCCACAAGGCTCTGATCGTCGTAGCTGTCGAAGAGGACGGCCGACAGGTCAAAAGGAAGATCGTCATCTCGCCGGTCGTCCCGCGGTTGGTCACCTTGCCCTTCCAGGGAAGCGCTTGTCAAGGAAGGGCTCGGGGCCGCGTCGTCCACGGGTTCGTCTACCGGGACTTCTTCGAGCACGGGATTCTCGATCAGCTCCTGCTGGAGGACCTCCTGAAGCTCCAGGGTGGAAAGCTGAAGCAGGTGAATCGCCATCTGAAGCGCCGGCGTCATGACCAGTTGCTGCCGCTGCTTCAGGGCAAGGCGGGCTTCGATGGCCATCCTTCAGTCCCCCACCCTCACAACGAGAACTTCTCGCCTAGGTAGAGCTCCCGGGCCTTCTCGTTGGTCGCCAGCTCCTCAGCGGTCCCGGAAACCAGAATCCGGCCGTTGTGGAGGATATAGGCCCGGTCCGTAATCCGGAGGGTCTCTCGGACATTGTGATCGGTGATGAGAACTCCGATCCCTTTATCTTTGAGGTGGGAGACAATCTTTTGGATCTCGCCGATCGCAATGGGGTCGATTCCCGTGAATGGCTCGTCCAAAAGGAGATAGTGCGGAGAGGTGATGAGGGCCCGGGAAATCTCAAGTCGTCGCCGCTCCCCGCCGGACAGGGTATACGCCTTGTGGGTGGCCACGTGCTCCAGCCCCAACTCTCCAAGAAGGCTCCGCATACGAGCTATTCGCTCCGCGGCGGTCAGCTCCAGGGTCTCAAGGATCACCAAAAGATTTTCCTCGACCGTGAGCTTCCGGAACACGGAGGCCTCCTGAGGGAGGTACCCGATCCCTTTCCGCGAACGTTTGTACATTGGAAGCTCGGTGATCTCCTCACCGTTGAGAAGGATCTTCCCTTTGTCCGGTTCGAGCATCCCCACCACCATGTAAAATGTCGTGGTCTTCCCGGCGCCATTGGGACCCAAAAGACCCACGACCTCCCCCTTCCGGATGACCAAGTTCACGTTGTCCACTACGCGGCGGTTCCGGAAGGATTTCTGAAGGCCCCAAGCCTCCAGTCCCACGACAGGCCTCAGCGACAGGGGGTTCCTCGCCTCGCCGTTCCGGTCTTTGGTCCCGACGTGCCGTCCCCCTCTTTCTTCTGGTAAAACACTCCCTTGACCCGTCCCTGGCTTTTGGCCTCCACGATCGAACGATCCTCAGCGAGAAAGATCGTGATCCGATCGCCGGTCACGACGTTTTCATCTTCCCAGACCTTCGCGTTCTCCATCAGGATGACCTTCTGCTCGTCGTGTACTCGGCGCGGTTGGCCGTCCCAGTTCGACAATTCTCGGTAACGATCTTCACGTTTCCCATCGAGAGGATCCGGGACCCCTTTTCTCCCTGGTCGTCCAGGTACACCTCCATCCGGTCAGCATATTGAGTGGAAGAGTCCTGCTTCACCACGACGTTGCCCGTGAAGATGACGAGGTTCTCCTTCCGCATGGCCTCCATTCGATCCGCGTCGATGGTGATCGGCTTGCGGCTGTCCGTTCCAATCTTCGCGGGGGCCTTCGTGGCCGGGGTCGGGGGTTTGGCGGGCTGGCTTCGCTGGGCTGGAGGGGACGGTTTTGGCTGAGGGAAGACCTGGGCCGCCGCCCCGAGGACGAGCCCGATCGCCAGGCTGACCGCGTAGCCACCGTGTCGCCTCATAAGTTCCCTCCCCCAAAGACGGCAAGGTTCGCATTCCGGGGATCTTTGATGAGCACGCGCACGCGGGCCCGGATCAAGGCTCGCTCCGCCTCGATCTCGCTTGAAAAACCGCGCCCTGTGATCGTCGTTTGACCCCTGACGACAGTGACCGGGCCGTCGGTCCAGAGGCGCTTGGCGTCCGTCTTCCAGTGGAGGTCTTCTGAGGTAAAACGGAGACCGTCGTCTGACGTGACAACCACGTTCCCGCGCACGGTCACGTCCCGGGTCTCGTTCTGCATCTCCCCCTCGTCCCCGGTGACCACCCAGACCCGGCTCTTCTGAAAGACAGTCACCTTGACGCGGCGCATCTGGGTCTTTTTTTGATCGTCGAAGATCTCGGCCTCCTCTGCGTCAAGCTGCCAGCGGAGATCCCCCTTGAGCGTTTCATTGATGTGGACATCCTTGATCCGGTAGTCGGCGCCCTGGGGCTGGGGCGGGGCTTCGTTGGCCGGCGCGACAGCCTTCATTCGGTAATAGATGGTCCCGCCCGTCCCGGCGAGAAAAAGCACCAGAAATCCAAATATGAGTGTTGAAAGACGTCGCATCAGACTCTCAAATTTGGACTCAGGTTAGCACGACTTCGCCTCGGATGTCAAAGGCGAAGTGAACAAATGGCCCGGAATTTGCTAGACTAGCGCCCCTGATACCCGCGGACCAGACTCGCCCACCGCCCCTGAGCTCGAAGGATCGTCTCAACCGCTTCTCGGACCGCCCCCCTCCCCCCGCCGCGGCGTGTGACGACGTGGGCCTGGGCTTTAACCTCCGGGACCGCATTGGCCGGGGCGATCGCGAGCCCGGCTCGGGCGAGAAGAGGGAGATCTGTCAAGTCATCCCCCATGACCGCCACTTCGCGATCATGACAGGAAAATCGGTCGAGGATGGCCTTATACTTTGGGAGCTTTTCTTTCAACCCCTCATAAATTGCTTCAATCCCCAATTCCGCCATCCTGTGAGCCACGGCGCTCGAACGCCGGCCGCTGAGGACAGCCGCGAAAAGCCCCACCTTCTTCCATGCCACAAGGGCAAGACCGTCGTGGATATCAAATCGCTTGAGCGCCTCACCCCGAGGACCGTAGAGGAGTTGACCGTCAGTCAGAACCCCGTCTACATCGAGCACGAGCAGGCGGATTCGTCGCGCCCGTCTGAGCAGGCTCGACCGGGACCGCATCATGTGCTCAGCGCGACCGAGGAGGGTTTAGACCAGCAGGCTCTTGAAAAACACGCTGTCAGGCCAGGCTGATCAAAAAGGCCGAGATGCACGGCGGCGGTTCGAGCGCCGGCTCCGCCGGCGCAACCTCTGGGGGAGGTTCGGAAGGGGGCCGTCGAGGCCCCCTCCGAGGCAAGCCCTAGGCGATCTTGGCCCGGAGGAGATCATGCAGGTGAAGCATCCCGGTAGGACGGCCGGTCGCGTCCACGATGAGAAGAG
>JACOUJ010000234.1 GCA_016177865.1 Candidatus Rokuibacteriota bacterium | reverse complement strand
GGTCGATTTCAATCCGCTCCTGGTTGCGGATGGCTTCGTGGAGCGGGGTGAGCCAGTCCTGGCCGCCCAGGGCAAGCTTCATCCTCACGCCCCTGACGCTGACCACCTCGCCCATGGCCTCAAGATAGGCGATGGCTTGGGGCGGGAGCAGGGATCTGATCTTCTCCAGGGCGCTGCCGAGCGCATCCCGGACCGGCGTACCGCGGAATGGGACGAGCAGATCCCGGCCCCAATGGAGGGCCAGCAACTCGGTCAGGGTGAAGGGGACGGGGAGCTTGGAGCGATATCCCTCGACGAACTGCCAGCGCGAGCGCTTGCCGTCCCGGAGGTCAGTGAGCGGGAAGCCGACGGCCTGGAGGACCCGGAGGTCACGCCAGACAGTCCTGACGCTGCACTTGAGGTCCGCGGCCAGCTCTTCTACAGTCTGCCCTACCCGGTTCTCCAGCACCTGGAGCAGGCACCACTGGCGGATAAGCTGATCCCCGCGCGGCATCGAAGCAGCCTCCGTGACACGGAGACATGTCTACTAGCACAGGAGGGGGAGGGTGTGTCAACGCGGAAATTTCAGGTGAGGCCCATATCAGATGCCATCGCGCCAGGCTATAAGAAGTATTGCCCCGAAGGGCCTACGGTGATATGCTCGGTTTCTGGAGGTCGAATCTGATGGCTAAAGTTATGATCTCGCTTCCCAATGAGTTCCTTAGAAAGGTGGACCGGGCCGCAAAGGCGCAGCGGCGTTCCCGAAGCGAACTGATTCGGGAGGCGTTGAGGACGATGTTCGCAGGGCAGCAGCCCCGGCACAGATCTTGGAAGGAAGCACTCGCCCCGCTCAAGGAGCTCGAGCAACAGTGGGTCGGCCAGTGGGACTCGACGGATATCATCCGCTACTTCCGCGACACCCGATATGGCCGCGAAGATCGTCGTTGACACGTCGGTTTTTATCAAGTGGTTCAAAACTCGCGACGAGGATCTTTTGACGGAGGCCCGCACCCTCCTCGAAGAGGTGCAAAGTCGGCCCCTTGAGGTGCACGTCCCGGCCCTCCTGCTGTATGAGGCCGGCAACATCCTTCTTCTCAAAACTCGGCTTGGGCCGGCTGCGCTGAATGAAGCTATCGATCGTCTCGAGAACTTGCCGTTCGTCGTGGCCCCGCCTGCCACACCCCTTCTCAAGCGAGCCGCCCGTCTGGGCCGAGAGCTCGGCCTCACCTTCTACGACGCCTCCTTTCTCTCGCTCGCGGTGGAAATAGATTGCCCGTATGTCACCGCTGACCGGCGCCTTTTCGAGCGTATCCGTTCCCTCCCTCGGGTTCGCCTCCTTTCCAAGGTCGGTAGCTTGAGTTGATCGGCGACACTCTTCTGCGCGCGACCCTGGCGGTCAAGAGACGTCACGCGGTACACAATGATCTGGCCAATTTTCTGATAGTGGTCGTCCGTCGTCAGAACCGCGAATGACGATGTTTGAACCGCGAAGCAATGTATGGGGTGGAACGAGAGGAGGGGAAATTCGGTGGCGAGGCCGCGACTGAGGCGGGTTACTCGGGCTGGGCCGTGATCGCGATGATCAGGACGCCGGGTCCGTACGGGGGGCCGCCGATCACGGCGGGGCGGCCAGGGGGAACGTCGAGGATGGTCGCCAGCTCCGGCACTCCGCCTCGCCAGATCTTCACATCCATGCGCACGACCGGCCCCCGTCTTCCGACCGTGTGGATCTCCAGCTCGCGGCCCCCGGGGAGGGAGAAGCGCTGCGCCCCACCCATCGGCAGTCGAGCCACAATGTCATCCAGAGGCTGGTAGTCCCGGTAGCCGAAGACCTCTCGAAGCCGGCCAATAAAGGGGCGGGCCTGAGGAGTGGGCTCCCTTGGGGCGGGTGCGATGGCGGCTGGGGGGAGACTGGAGGGCGGGCCCGGGGGGGCGTTTGACGCCAAGAAGATCCGCGCCCGAATCGTGACGAGCGGGCCCTGAGCCCACGCCGGCGCTGTCAGGCTGGCGGCAAGAAGGAGGAAGACGAGCAGGCCGAGGAGCGGACCGAGGGTGGCGCGGAGACGTTTCCGGGCGTTATGGAGGCGCGACATCACGGTCCCTACGGGACAGCCGAGCACATTGGCGATCTCTCGGTAGGACAGCCCCTCGATATCGCTCAAGATAATAATGGCACGGTGGTGTTCCGGCAAGGCATCGAGGGCTCGGGTGATCTTGGCCCGCTCTTCAGCGGAGGCCGCCGTCTGAGCCGCGTCCGGAGCCTCGTCTGCCGCGGTCCGCTCCCATTCCTCGGGGGGAACCTGTTCGCTCCCAAACGCTCGGTGGCGCGCGGCGCGCTGCCGGTGGCGGTCGAGGGCGAGATTCATCACAATACGGAACAACCAGGTGTAGAAAGCCGACTGCCCCTTGAATCGGGGCAGGGCCTGGTACGCCTTGACGAACGCCTCCTGGGCCACATCCAACGCCTCCTCGGGATCCCCCAGCACGCGAGCGGCCAGCCGATACGCCCGCTCCTTATATTTCTCCACCAGGCGCTCAAAGGCCGCAAGGTCCCCTGCCTGGCTCCGTTCGACCAGCGCCCGATCGTCGTCGCTCACCGAGGGAGAGTTACCCTCACCGGGTTAGACGCCAAGGCGGGGCCCCTTTATTCAGCGGGCTTTGGCCATCAGGCCTAGCGCGGCGTCCAGTCCCAAAAGGTAGCTCTGTAGGCCAAACCCCGCGATCTGCCCGCGGGTCACCGGCGCAATCACGGAATGGCGTCGGAATTCCTCCCGGGCGTGGACGTTGGAGAGGTGCACCTCGATCACGGGAATGGAGACCGCGGAGACGGCATCCCGAAGGGCGTAGGAGGAATGGGTGAGGGCGGCCGGGTTCAGGACGACGGCCCC
>JACOUJ010000176.1 GCA_016177865.1 Candidatus Rokuibacteriota bacterium | reverse complement strand
GCTCACCCTCAAGCCCTACCCCTGCGGCTCCATCGCGCACCCGTACATGGACTGCGCGCTCCGCCTCCGTGAATACCACCAGATTCAACCCGACCAGATCGCCGAGATTCGCTGCCGGACGGCCGAGGGGCCAGTGCCTCGCCTCTGGGAACCTCTCGCGGCCAAGCGACGGCCACCGAACGGCTACGCGGCGAAGTTCAGTCTCCCGTATCTCGTGGCCGTCATCCTCGTAAAGGGACGGGCGGGCCTCGCTGAGTTCACGGACGAGGCAGTTCAAGATGAGACGGTGCTGCGGGTGGCGGCCAAGGTGAATTACGAGCTGGACCCCACGATCGACTACCCGAATCGGTTCGTTGGCCACGTGAAGGCGCGGCTCAAGGAGGGACGCGTGGTCGAGGAGCACCAGGATCGCCAGAGGGGTGGGCCGGAGCTTCCGATGAGTCGTGAAGAGATAGAGGCCAAGTTCCGCGCCAATGCCGGTCTTGCTTTGTCGAACGAGAAGATCGAGCACATCATCAGAAATATCGGTCAGATGGCGCACCACCCGGACCTAGCCCCGCTCTTGAGGTCTCTCACCCCCTGATGGAAAACTTCTTGTTCTCGGTCGAGGGTCAAATGTCAGCGCAAAAACGTTAGGACACTCTGTTTGGAGTCCATGTCGCCACTTCTCTCAATTGAAGGGGTTAACAAGGAATTCCAGGTTCGGGGGAAGACCGTTGTGGCCCTCGACTCCGTCAACCTCACAGTGGCTGAGGGAGAGTTCGTGACCGTCGTGGGACCGTCCGGGTGTGGAAAGTCCACCCTTCTGAATCTGATCGTCGGTCTGCTCCAGGCAAGCTCCGGCCGCATTCTCTTCCGCAACCGGCCCATCAACGGCATCAACCCCGAGATCGGTTATGTGACGCAAAAGGATAACCTTCTCCCCTGGCGCACCCTCGTCGAAAACGTGGAGCTGGCGCTAGAGATCAGGGGAATAGAGAAGGGCGCGCGGCGGCAGCGAGCCATGGAGTTGATCGAGCGCGTCGGGCTCAATGGGTTTGAAGACCACTACCCGCACGAGCTTTCCGGCGGGATGCGCCAGCGCGCCAACATCATCCGCACGCTGATCTATGATCCCGGATTGATCCTGATGGACGAGCCGTTTGGCCCGCTCGACGCCCAGACCCGGATCGTGTTGCAGGACCAGCTCCTGACGCTCTGGTCCACGACGAACAAGACGATCATTTTCATCACTCACGATCTGGTCGAGGCGATCGCCCTGGCGGACCGCGTCGTCGTGATGACTTCTCGTCCCGGAAAGATTAAATGTGTCGCTTCGGTCCCCGTCCCTCGCCCCAGAGATGTCTATCAGATTCATCAACACCCCGAGTTTCTGTTCGCCCATGAACGACTGTGGAAAGAATTGCGACCGGAAGTCAAACTGGCCGGAGGATAACAAGGAGGAGATCCGCATGAAACGACTGATTTCAGCCATCCTGCCCGCGGTTCTTGTCTGGATGGTCCTGGCTTCCGATTCCGTCCACGCCCAGACCCTGAAGAAGGTCAAGCTCACGATGCCGGTTGTGGCCCTCTCGATGACCCCGGTCTATCTAGCTCAGGCGAAGGGCTACTTTGCCGAAGAGGGGCTGGACGTGGAGATGATCACCACAGCGGGAGGCGGACCAGACATCAAGGCCCTCATCGCCGGTGAGGCGGATTTCACCTTTACCCCTGGGGACAATGTGATTCTCGCCTATCAAGAGGGGAAGCGACTCGTCATGGTCATGACGGGGCTCTACAGGCTCTTCATTAACTGGGCGATCCACAAGGACGTGGCCAAGGCCAGGGGCATCACCGAGACCACCCCGTTGGCGGAGAAACTCAAGGCCCTCAAAGGACTCACGGTGGGTGCGACTCAGCCGGGGGCCTTGACCGCGCACCTCGCGGCCTTTGTCATCCGTAAGGCGGGCTACGTTCCCCAGGAGGATGTGAAGATCATCCCCATCGGTGCCGGGCCGACGTGGCTCGCCGCCCTGGAAAATCGAAAAGTGGATGTCGCCTTGACCGCGACGCCCGTCCCCGAGACCGCCATTAGCCGGGGCTTCGCTCTGATGTTCATTAACAATGCCAAAGGGGAAGACCCCTCGATCCCGGAATTCCTCATGGAGAACCTGATCACGCGGCCTGAGATCGTTGAAAAGAATCCCGATCTCGTTCGAAGAATGGTGCGGGCGCTGGTGAAGGCCAACAAGTGGGCGCTCGGTAGCGCGCCGGAGCAGGTCGCCGAGGCCCTCAAGCCGTCGCTGGGGGCGAGGACATCGCCGGAAGTCTTCCTGGCCGGGGTCAAGTCCACGCTGCCCACCCTGAGCCCCGATGGCCGGACGAGTGAGCGGAGCGTGCAAATCACTCAGGACGTCCTGGAGGTGGCGGGCATCTTGAAGAAACGCGTGGCGTATTCCGAAATCGTCAACAACGATTTTCTTCCGAGATGAGTTCGCGCGAGCGTCTGTTTCTCTATCGCCTCCTCTTCGGTCTCCTGCTGCTCTCTTTGTGGGAGCTGACCTCCGGGAGGCTCATTGACCCCTTTTGGATCTCGAGTCCGTCCAGGGTCTTCCTGTATCTTCGGGAGGTGACCGTGGATGGCTCCATCTTCGGCCACCTCGCCGTGACCCTCTACGAGACCGCGGCCGGCTTCATCATCGGAGCGGTGATCGGGATCGGCGCCGGGTTTCTCCTTGCACGAACGGAAACCGTCGCCCAGGTCTTAGATCCCTACATCGTGGCCTTTAACGGCATCCCGCGGATCGCCCTGGCCCCCCTGTTTATCATCTGGTTCGGGATCGGCCCCAACTCGAAGGTCATCCTGGTGGTTATCGTCGTGTCCTTTCTGACCTTCTTTAACACCTTCGCGGGGGTGAAGGGCGTGGATCAGGAACTGACCAACGTGCTCAGAATCATGGGGGCGAGCGAACGGCAGGTCATGTTCAAAGTCACGATCCCCGCGACGATCCCCTGGATCACCACGGGGCTCAAGTTGAGTGTCCCGTATGCCCTGGTCGGGGCCGTGGTCGGCGAGTTCATCGCGTCCAGCAAGGGATTGGGCTATCTGATCAACTACAATACGGGCCTCTTTTCGACGACCGGAGCCCTTGGTGGTATTCTCGTGCTGGCGTTGATCGTGGTGGTGATTAACGAAGCCATCAGTCGCGCCGAGGCCCATCTTCTTCGGTGGCGCCCAAGAGAAGAGGGCCGCCCACAACGAGAGGGGTATTGAGGGTCCATGAAGCTTGGGCTCAGGGGGAAGGTGGTGCTCGTCACGGGGGCCAGCCACGGCATCGGTCGGGCTATCTCGCTCGCCTTTGCGGAAGAAGGGTGCCGGCTGGCACTCGCGAGCCGAACGCAGGAGGCACTGGCCGCGGTCACGAAAGAGGCGGAGGCTCTTGGCGCCGACGCATGCCACTGGGTTACCGACGTCACGGACCCGGACCAAGCCGAGGCCCTCGCCGAGGCCTCCTCTCGCGAGTGGGGCCGGATTGATGTGCTGGTCAACAACGCCGGTGGAGGGCTCGCCAAACCCTTCGAGGCTGTGAGGAACGAGGAGTGGGAACACACGGTGAACCTGAACTTCCTGTCGGCGGTCCGTTTAAGCCGGGCGGTCCTCCCGATGATGAAGGAACAGAAGGGCGGACAGATCATTAACATCGCGGCGCTCTCGGGTCGGGTGCCCCGGTTCGGGCAGATCGCTTCAAACGCGGCCAAGGCGGCGCTGATCAATTTCACCGAATCCCTGGCAGCCGAGATCGCTCCATACGGGATCCGGGTCAACGCCGTCTGCCCGGCCGCCGTCTTCAATGACCGCTGGCAGGAGCGGCTCTTGCGCTACGGGAAAGAGCACGGGCTTCCCCCTGAGCAGGCCATGGCTGAGCTCGCGGCAAAGCGAATCCCTCTCGGCCGGTTCGGGCGCCCGGAGGAGGTCGCGAGCGTCGTCGTCTTCCTCGCCTCGGAGCGCGCCGGCTTCATTACAGGCGCCTCGATCCTTGTTGATGGCGGGATGGGACGGACGGTGTCCGCCCCATGAGAAAATGGGGAAAATAGCGAAAGGAGAACAACCATGCCAAAGCGATGGCTCTTCCCGATTGCCCTCTCAATGGTCGTCGTGTTCGGCGGTCTGGTATTCGCCCAGGATGCCCGCTTGGACGCCGCAAAGAAGGAAGGCAAGGTCGTCTGGTACACCTCGATCGACTTGCCGCTGGCCGAGAAGATCGCGAAATCGTTCGAAGCCAAGTTCCCCGGCATTGCGGTCAGGGTCGAGCGCACCGGCGCCGAGCGCGTGTTTCAGCGTATCGGCCAGGAATAT
>JACOUJ010000175.1 GCA_016177865.1 Candidatus Rokuibacteriota bacterium | reverse complement strand
GGCCGAGCGCAACGAGGACCAGGATCGCGAGGGGGAACACCGGCCACTGTCTCCCCCTCCACATCTTCATGGATGCCCCTGCTTTTCTTCAAAGATGGCGCTATGATACTGACCCAGAGGGAGAGTTGTCAAGGCGAGCCACGCTTACGTCGCGGATGAGCGGAGGCCTTGGATCGGAGGGGTTGGCCCGATCTTCGGATCTCGTGTTATCATAAAGTCCCGTTGCATGACACAACACATGAGAACCGTGCAGGAGTGCTAATGCGCGTCACCCCCCCTGATCTCCGACGGATGAAGGAACGCGGCGAGCCGATCGCCGTCCTGACCGCCTACGATGCCCCGACGGCTCGAATCCTCGATGAGGCGGGCATTCCTGTCCTACTCGTCGGTGACTCCCTCGGGATGGTGGTCCTGGGGTACGAGAACACCACGAGCGTGACGATGGAAGACATGCTCCACCACGCGAAGGCGGTGGCCCGGGCGAGCCACCATGCCCTCGTGGTCGCGGACATGCCGTTCATGAGTTACGCCGTCAGCGTCGAGCGGGCGCTGGAGAACGCGACGCGCTTTATCCAGGAAAGCGGGGCGCAGGCGGTCAAGGTCGAAGGGGGGGAGCGGGTGGCCCACACCGTCCAGAGAATGGTAGAGGGAGGGATCCCCGTCATGGGTCATCTGGGCCTCACTCCACAGCAGATCTTGAACCTTGGGGGATACAAGGTTCAGGGACGCTCGGCCGAGGCCGCGGAGGAGATCGTCCGAGACGCCATCCTCCTCGAGGAGGCCGGGGCCTTCTCCCTGGTCCTCGAATGCATCCCCGCGCCGCTCGGTCAGTTGGTCAGCGAGTGCCTGAGGATTCCCACGATCGGGATCGGGGCAGGCCCTGGCTGCGATGGTCAGGTCCAGGTGCTTCACGATATTTTGGGGCTCTGCCCCGGCTTCCACCCGAAGCACGCCAAGCTCTACGCCACGCTGGCCCAGGAAATCGCCCAGGCTGTCAGCCGCTACTCGGAGGAGGTGCGGAACCGGGAATTCCCGGCCCAGGAGCAGAGCTACGGGATGGACCCCGATCTCATTCAAGGCCTCCGGGATCGGATTCGACGCGAGGGCTGGAGTCATGCGACGCCTTGAGACAGTCGCGGCGCTTCACGAGTGGCGCCGCGATCTGGGGGGCTCGCTCGGGCTTGTCCCCACGATGGGCTTTCTCCACGAAGGGCACCTCTCCTTGGTGCGCCGCGCCCGGGGCGAGAACGATATGCTGGCCGTAACCGTCTTCGTGAACCCCACCCAGTTCGGCCCGCGTGAGGACTTTGCAAGGTATCCCCGTGATCTTCCCCGCGACCTCGGCCTCCTCGAGCGCGAAGCGGTGGACCTCGTCTTCGTGCCGGATCCGCAGGAGATCTATCCTGAGGGGTTCCAGACCTACGTGACCGTCCCGGAGCTCAGTGAGCGATGGGAAGGGGCCTCGCGCCCCGGCCACTTCCGCGGGGTTGCCACCGTGGTGGCAAAACTCTTTGTGCTCTTCCGGCCCGAGCGCGCCTACTTCGGGCAGAAGGACTACCAGCAGCTTCAGGTGATTCGTCGCCTGGCCCGCGATCTCGGCTTCCCTCTGACTGTCGTGCCGTGCCCCATCGTGCGGGAACCTGACGGCTTGGCTTTGAGTTCGCGCAATAGCTACCTGAGCCCGGCCGAGCGCCAGGCTGCCACAGTGCTCTTCCGAGCGCTCCAAGCTGGGGAGGCGGCCTACCGGGCCGGGGAACGGAGCGGCCACCGTCTTCAGGCGGTGGTGAAGGAGGTCCTGGCCCAGGAGCCGCTCGCCAAGCCTGACTATGTCGCGGTCGCCGATCCCGAGACTCTTGAGGAGCTGGACGAGGTCGGGGCGCGTGGCGCCGTGTTCTGTCTGGCGGTCTGGATCGGGGCCACGCGTTTGATTGATAACTGCCTGCTTGCCCGGCCATGAGTCGCGCGCCCGGCAGCCTCCGTCTTGGTGGGATCCTCCTGAAAAACGGCTTCATCCGGGAGACGGACCTGGCCAAGGCCATGGAGATCCAGCAGCAATCCAAGAAGTCCCTGGGAGAGATCCTCCTGGACCTCAGGCTGGTCAGCGAGGAAAACCTGGGTGAGGCCCTGAGCCAGCAGCTCGACATCCCCTTCGTGCCCCTGAGCAATTATCTCATTGACCCAGCCGTGATCTCTGCCCTTCCCGAAGAGATCGCCCGCCGCCTCAAGGTCGTGCCGCTCTTCCTGGTGGAGAATAGCCTCACCCTTGCCACGACGGATCCCGCGAATCTGGAGATCGTTGACCAAGTCCGGTTCAAGACTGGCTGCCAGGTGAATCCGGTCATTGCGACCGCGTCGGACATCTTGAACGCCATCAATCAGCTCTACGGCCGCCAGGAAGAGCCTGAGCCCTCTATCGAGGCACGAACGGCCACAGAGACCCGGGAGGCCGAGATGGAGGCCTCTCTCGATCTGGTCGAGGGCGCGCCCGTGGTGCGGCTCGTGAACCAGGTCCTGGCCCAGGCGATCCGTTCCCGGGCTTCGGACATCCACCTCGAGCCCGGAGAAACCGGACTCAGGGTGCGGAGCCGGATTGACGGAATACTCCGGGATGAGCCGCTGGTCTCGAAAGAGATGCAGCCGGCGGTCCTCTCCCGAATCAAGATTCTCGCGGGCCTGGATATCGCCGAGCGCCGGGTCCCTCAGGATGGCCGGATCCAGGTCGTCCTCGACGGTCGACCCGTTGACCTCCGAGTCTCGAGCTTCCCCACCATCTATGGAGAGAAGATCGTCCTCCGCATCCTGGACAAAGGGGCCCTCGTCCTCTCCCTGACTGACCTCGGCTTTCTCCCAGACACCCTGGCTCGCTACCGGGCCGTCATCCGACGCCCCAACGGGATCCTCCTGGTGACCGGGCCCACGGGCTCGGGGAAGACCTCGACCCTCTACGCGACCCTGCTGGAGCTGAACTCTCCCACCACCAACATCATCACGCTAGAGGACCCGGTGGAGTATCGGCTCGCCGGGATCAATCAGGGTCAGGCCAACCCCCGAATCGGGTTCTCCTTTGCCTCGGGGCTCCGCTCGATCCTCCGCCAGGATCCCGACATCATTCTGGTCGGGGAGATCCGGGATAAGGAAACGGCTGAGGTGGCTGTCCAGGCGGCCCTGACCGGCCACCTCGTTCTCTCCACGCTCCACACGAACGACGCCCCCGGGGCCGTGACACGCCTCCTCGACATGGGGGTGGAGCCCTTTCTCGTCGCCTCAACCGTCATTGGTGTGCTGGCCCAGCGGCTGGTCCGTCGCCTGTGTCCAAGCTGCCGGGAGCCCTTTGCCCCGACCGAGCCCCTCCCCGCCTGGCACGGAGAGCCGCCGACTCAACTCTTCCGGGGGCGTGGCTGCCGGCAGTGCGGGACGGGATTTCGGGGACGAGTGGGGATTTACGAGTTGATGATGCCCTCCGAGGCGATTCGAAGTCTGATCCTCCGCCATGCCTCCGCCTCCGAGGTTCGGGCGCAGGCGGTCAGCGAGGGGATGCGCTCGATGATGGATGATGGCCGGGAAAAGGTCCTCAATGGGATCACCTCCTACGAAGAAGTGGTGCGGGTCGCCTATCAGGAGGAATGAGGCCGAGGGCGCCCAGTGGTGGTTTCGTGGAAGCGGTTCAAGGATCACTTCCGAAACATCCTCCACCTAGATGAGGAGCCCTGGCGGATCGCCGCGGGGATGGGTCTCGGGGTCTTTATCAGCTTCACCCCGTTTTATGGCTTCCACACCCTCGTGGCCCTTCTGTGCGCGTTCGCCTTCCGCCTCAACAAAGTCGCGACTGTGACCGGGGCCTGGGTGAACTTGCCGTGGTTTGCCCCTGCCGTCTATGGGGTGAGCCTGATGGTAGGTGAACTGATCCTCTCCGGAGGCGCCGTGCCCCCCGGCTGGACCGACTGGACCCTTCGAGACCTGGTGGCCACGAGCCAGTCATACTTCCAGGCTCAGAGCGTGAAGGAAGGGGTCTATACCCTGGTTCAGTTGACCTTTGCCATCTCCAAACCCCTCGTCGTCGGGACGACCGTGCTGGGAGCCCTCGCTGGCGCCATCGCGTATCTCCTCACGCTCGAGGGCGTGAGAGAGGTCCGCCGGCTGAAAGCCCTGAAGATGCGGAAGGGCGGGCGGGGAGAGGAGAGCCGATGATGACTACCCTCGGCCAACTCCTGGCTCGGGGCCTCAGACTCGAGGGATTCGAAGTCCATCTCACTCAAGGACTGACGATCCTGGCCGTCCTCATCGCGAGCGTCCTGGTCTATCAGTTCGTGAAGGCGCTGATCGATCGTCTCTTTCGTCCCCTCGTGGCGGCGGGCCTGTTTACCGCGAAGACGCAGCGGGCCCTGACCCTGGGACCGATCCTCAAGAGCCTCGCCCGCTATTTGATCGCCTTTGTCGCCCTGATGATCGTGCTGGACCAGTTCGGGGTGGATATCAAGGCGATTCTCATCTCGGCGGGAGTGGTGGGGCTCGCCGTCAGCCTCGGGGCACAGGCCCTGGTCAGGGACATCATCATGGGCTTTGTCATCCTGTTCGAGGGGCTGATCGCTGTGGGGGACGTGATCGAGGTAGGGTCTCACACTGGGGAAGTCGAGGCGGTGGGGCTTCGGGTCACCAAGATTCGAAAACTCTCCGGGGCGCAGCTCATTGTCCCGAACGGTGAGTTGACCCAGTTTGGCAGTTACACGCACGGGTGGGCGCGTGCCGTGGTCGACGTGGGGATCCCGTATGAGGTGGAGGTGGACCGCGCCCTCGTCCTCCTGGAGGCCGTGGGGCGGCGGTGGGGGGAGGAGTCGTCCGGGGTGGCCCTCGGGTCTGCCGAGGCTCAGGGGATTATTCGCTTTGGCGACTCAGAGATGATTCTCCGGCTTCAGGTGAAGGTCGACGCGCGGCAGCGGGCCGCCGCGGAAAACGAGCTGCGTCGACGGATCAAGGCGGCCTTCGACAAGGAGGGCATTACAATCCCCTATCCGCAGCGCGTCGTTCACTGGGCCAACCGGCCACTTCGCGAGGAGTCCGCCGGATGAAGGCCATCATCCTTTGCGCGGGGAAGGGGACGCGACTTCGGCCGCTCACCTTCAGCAACGCGAAGCATCTGATTCCTGTGGCCAACAAACCTGTCCTCATCTATGGGATCGAGGCCATCGTGGACGCCGGGGTCCGAGAGATCGGCATCATCGTCGGTGAGACTGGGGAGGCGATTCGGGAGGCGGTGGGGGACGGCTCGGCCTGGGGCGCCAGGGTCACGTACATCGAGCAGCGAGAGCCCCGCGGACTGGCCCATGCCGTCTCGGTGGCCCGCGACTTCCTCGGCGACGAGCCATTCATCATGTATCTCGGGGATAACCTTCTCAAGGAAGGCCTCCGGGAGTTTGCGGAGACCTTCCGGCGGAACCGCCCCCACGCCCTCATCCTTCTCTACGAGGTCCCCAATCCCGAACAGTTCGGGATCGCGGTCCTCCACGATGGGAAGATCGCCCACGTGATGGAGAAACCCAGTCCGGCCCCCACGAATCTCGCCATCGTCGGGGCGTATATCTTCGACCGGAATGTCTTTGACTCCATCGCACGGATCCGGCCCTCCCGACGCAACGAGCTGGAGATCACCGACGCCATCCAGGACCTGATCGAGCGAGGCCTCACCGTTGAGCCGCACATCGTCCGGGGGTGGTGGAAGGATACCGGGAAGCCGGAGGATATCCTGGAGGCGAATCGGTTCATCCTGGAGGATATCCGGCCAGGACTGCTCGGGAAGGTTGACGCAGAGTCCCAGATCGAGGGGAAGGTGATCGTGGGTCAGGGGGCCGAGGTCATCAACTCCATCATCAGGGGTCCGGCGATCATCGGGGAGGGAAGCGTCATCGTGAACTCCTTTGTCGGGCCCTTTACCTCTATCGGCCGGAATGTCCGCCTGGAGGGGAGCGAGATCGAACACAGCGTCGTGATGGAGGAGTGCGTGATTCAGCACGTCGAAGGGCGCATCGATTCCAGTCTCATCGGCAGGAACGTGGTCATCACCCGGAATGCCCGCCGTCCCCGGGTCTTTCGTTTCGTCCTGGGGGACAACTCGGTCTCCGAACTGACCTAGATCACTCGGGCCTCGCCCAGTATTCATCTCGGCTGGCCTTAGACCGGCCAGCCTATGGCCGAACCTCCCCCAGCTTCCCATCGCGGAAGTTGCGAGCGGAGCGAGCGTACCGTTGCGGGCACCCGCCGTGAGGCGGGTCGGGCGAAGCACCCTGTTAATCGTCCTCGTTGGCTATTGCAGCGGCTGCCTGTTCTTCAATGAACTTCTCCACCTCTTCCATGAGGGCCTCCACGATCTGGGCCTCTGGCACCTTTCGGACGACCTCGCCCCTTTTGAAAATGATCCCGATCCCTTTCCCCCCTGCCACCCCGATGTCCGCGGCCCGCGCCTCCCCCGGTCCGTTCACCTCACACCCCATAACAGCCACGTGCACGTTGGCGGTGATCCCCTTCATCCGCTCTTCGACAGCCCTTGCCAGCCCGACGAGATCAACATCCGCCCGGCCACAGGACGGGCACGCGACAAACGTCAACCCCTGGGTTCTCAGGCCGAGGGCTTTGAGAATTTCGATTCCGACCCGCACCTCCTCGACGGGGTCCGCAGCCAACGAGACCCGAATCGTGTCGCCGATCCCTTCAGAGAGGAGGGTTCCGATTCCGATGGCGGACTTGATCGTCCCGACCGTGGGGGTTCCGGCCTCGGTGACGCCCAGGTGGAACGGGTAGTCCACTTGATCGGCGAGCATCCGGTAGGCCTCGATCATCATGACCGGGTCCGAGGCCTTGAGCGAGATCTTCATCTCCGGATAGCCGCAATCTTCCAGGATGCCGATGTGACGGAGGGCCGACTCAACCATACCCTGAGCCGTCGGGCCACTGTACTTCGCAAGAAGATCCTTTTCGAGGGAGCCGGCGTTGACACCGATCCGGATGGGAATCTTCCGTTCCTGGGCGACCTTGACGACCTCCATGACGAACTGCTTCCCACCGATGTTCCCTGGATTCAGACGGAGGGCGTCGACGCCCTGCTCCAACGCGATCAGGGCAAGCTTGTAGTTGAAGTGAATGTCGGCGACGAGCGGAACGCGAATCTGCCGCTTGATCTCTGCGAGTTTCTCGGCCGCCTCCCTCACGGGTACCGCCACGCGAACGATGTCACACCCCGCCGCTTCCAAAGACCAGATCTGGAGCAGCGTCGCCTCCACGTCCCGCGTGTCCGTCTTGGTCATCGACTGGACCGTGATCGGGGCGTCGCCTCCTACCGGCACCTTCCCGACCTGGATCGGCCGCGTCTTCCGCCGTTTTGTCATGGGTCCCGTTATCGGAGGAATCTCAGCAGGTTGAATCGCGAGACATCGTTATACACCGCGAAGACCATGAGCAGCAGGAGGAGGAACATCCCCACCTGCTGGGCGACCTCGCGCTTTCGAAGGCTCAGGGGCCGCCCCCTGATGGCCTCAATCGCAAAGAAGAGCAGGTGGCCTCCGTCCAGCACCGGGATCGGGAACAGGTTCAACACGCCCAGGTTTACGCTGATCAGCGCGGTGAACAGGATCAGATTGTCCCATCCGAGGCGGGCCTGCTGACCCGCCTCCACGGCGATCATGATCGGGCTCCCGATATTCGAGGCCGGGATGGCGCCCCTGATCAGCTTCCAGATGCTCCGGAGCGTTAGCCAGGTGACATCGCCGGTCCACACCACCGCCAGTTGAATTGCCGCCAGTGGGTTCGAGCGACTATAGACGGCGTTCGGCCCGCGCCCGGACGATCCGATCCCGATCAGCCCCACCTCCTTGTCCTCGCCTCCAGGGTGCTTGCCCGGCTCTGGGACCACCGAGATCTCAAGCCGTTTTCCGTCCCGCTCGAGCGTAAAGATGGTCGGCTTCCCGGCCCGTTTCTGAATGCCTTCAGCCAGCTCGTCCCAGCCGTAGACGGGCTGGCCGTCGATCGCCAGGACGGTGTCGCCTGCCCTCAAACCGGCCCGGTCTGCCGGTTGCCCGGGCATGACCTGCCCGATCCTCGGGGGAGCATACGCGCGGGCGCCGATCTCCCACAGTGATCGCTCGTCACCGAGCGGGTCGCGCAGCTTCCTCTGCCGGGGGATCACCCGAACCCCGATCTCTTCTTCACCGCGTCGGAGCGCGAGCTGGATCTCCCCCCCGCCAGTACTTTGGAAACGCTCGAGCATCTCCTCCCACTGGACGATCGGCTGGCCATCGACGGACACCACACGGTCGCCCGTTCGGAGGCCTGCCTGGGCTGCCGGCGAGCCGGGCTCCACGGGCCCGACGACCGGGGGAGAGCCGGGGCGCCCCAGGGCCATAAAGAGGCCCGCGGTCAGCACGATCGGCAGGAAGAAGTTCATGCCGGGACCGGCGAAGACGATCAGGAACCGCCTCCAGACCGGCTTCTCGGAAAACGACTTCTCTGAATCCGGGCTCCCGGTTCCGCCCCCTTCGAGCGGGCTCTCCTCTCCCATCATCTTCACATACCCGCCGAGGGGGATCGCGGAGAGACAGTATTCGGTCTCGCCCCGCCGGAACGAGAAGAGGACGGGGCCGAACCCCAAGGAGAAGCGATCGACCCCCACCCCGCACCACCGGGCCACGAGAAAATGGCCCAGCTCGTGGACAAAGATCAGGATCCCGACCACCACCACAAAAGACACCACGGGCGCCACCACGGTTACACCCCTCCGGCTCGACTCGTTGCGGCCCAAGCCGTCGAACCAATCTCGCTCGCCACCCTTCGCCGGACCTCGTCATCAACGGAGAGGCACTCCTCGATGCTCCGGAGCGCCCTGGTCGGGTGATGATCGAGGGCCTCCTCGATCAATTCAGGGATCCGCAAGAAGCCGATCCACCCCTCGAGGAACGCGGCGACCGCCACCTCGTTGGCGGCATTGAGGACGACCGGGGCCGTCCCGCCGGTTTTCGCCGCCTCCTGCGCGAGACGAAGACACCGAAACTTCTCGGTATCAGGCTCGGCGAAGGTGAGCGAGCCTACTTGCGTGAGGTCAAGTCGCGGCGCGGGACAGGGAAGGCGCTCGGGATAGGTCAGCGCGTAGAGAATCGGGATGCCCATATCGGGCATGGCCATTTGGGCGATCACCGACCCGTCCACATATTCCACCAGGGCATGGACGATGGACTGAGGGTGGATTAGGACTTGGAGCTGCTCGAGGGAGAGATGAAAGAGCCACTGCGCCTCGATCAGTTCAAGCCCCTTGTTCATGAGGGTGGCCGAGTCGATCGTGATCTTGGCCCCCATTCGCCAGGTGGGGTGTTTCAGCGCGTCCGATGGAGTGACCGTGATCAGAGCTTCACGTGGCATCGCGACAAAGGGGCCTCCAGAAGCGGTCAGGAACACTCGCCGCACGTTCGCTCGATCATGTCCCTCGAGACATTGGAAAATGGCGTTGTGCTCCGAGTCCACCGGGAGGATGCCGACGCCAGACGATCGGGCCGCTGCGGTCATGAGGGCTCCGGCCATGACCAGCACCTCTTTGTTTGCTAGGGCAACGGTCTTTCCTGCCCGTATCGCGGCCAGAGTTGGCAAGAGCCCCGCAGCCCCCACCAGGGCTGAGACCACAATTTGAGCGCCGGCCTCTCGGGCAACGCCCACGATTCCCTCGGATCCGACAAGGATCTCGGGCCGAGGAGAGGGAAGACTCCGGGCCAGGGTCATTGCGGCCGACTCATCAAGAAGTCCGACCACCCTGGGGCGGTGGGTGACGATCTGCTCGATGAGGAGGTCGAGGTTCGATCCGCGGGCGACCAGTCCCTCGACCCGGAAGCGCTCGGGAAAGTGCCTGACCAGCTCCAGGGTCCGCCGTCCCACCGATCCCGTCGATCCGAGAATCGTGAGGCTGGTCATCTCACTCCCCCATGAGAAGGTGAGCGTAGTAGTACAGGGCCGGCGTCGTAAAGAGGAGGCTGTCGATTCGATCCAAGAGACCGCCGTGCCCTGGGATCAGGTTTCCGGTGTCCTTGACCCCGGCGCTCCGCTTCAGCGCCGATTCGGAGAGATCCCCGAAGAGTCCCACGATCCCCAAAAGCGCCCCCACGGCGACCGCGTGGATGACCGGGAGGTCGTGGTAGAACCACACGCCGGCCAAGAGCGCCGCGGCCACGGCCCCGATCAACCCGCCAAGCGCGCCCTCGACAGTCTTCTTTGGGCTCACCACCGGGCAGAGTTGATGCCGGCCCAGGATGCTCCCGGTGAGGTACGCTGAGGCGTCCGATCCCCACGTCACGAGCACGAGGAGGAAAATCAGCTGCACCCCATGCGGCAAGGCGCGAAGCCACAGGAGGTGACCCAGAAGCCAGCTGACGTAGAGAGCCCCGAGAAGCCCGAGGGCAGGGCCACCGGGACCGGCGAGACCCGGAATCGCCGAGTGGGCCACGGATCGCCACCCAGAGAGCAAAAGCCCGCCCACCCCCAGAGAGAGCAGAAGGGAGAGCATCCATGGCCACGGCGCGTAAAATCCAACGAGGAGCGCCACCCCGATGAGAAGGGCCACGGGGCGATTGACCTCGATTCCCGCCGCCTTGACCATCCGATAAAACTCCCACTGCCCGACCATCGCGACGGCCAGCACAAGCAGGGCGAACCCCCAGCGGGGACCGCGACCGACCAAGAGCACAAAGAGCGGCAGGAAGACGACCGCGCTCCCGACTCGTTTGACGAGTTCCAAGTCGTGCCCTTCTCACGTTCGGTGCTTCACCCCCCCGAACCGTCGCTCACGCCCCTGGAACTCGAGAACGGCCCGGTAGAACTCCCGGGGGCGGAAATCGGGCCAGAGGGTCGGGGTCATCCAGAGTTCCGTGTAAGCGATCTGCCAGAGAAGGAAGTTGGAGATCCTCATTTCTCCACTGGTCCGAATCAACAGATCAGGGTCCGGGATCCCCTCAGTGTAGAGGGCGCTGAAAACGGCCGCCTCGTCGATGTCTTTGAGCTGAAGGTCACCCCCCAGGAGGCGCCTCCCGAGTTCCCGGAAGGCATCCACCAATTCTGCCCGAGCCCCGTAATTCAAGGCCACGACCAAGGTGAGTCCCTGGTTCCCGCTGGTCGCCCG
>JACOUJ010000174.1 GCA_016177865.1 Candidatus Rokuibacteriota bacterium | reverse complement strand
TCCCGCGAGTACGCGGAGAATTCTAAGATACCCGTGTCCATGCGAATCGCATCCTCCGGGCAGGCCTCGACGCAGAAGCCGCAGAAGACGCACTTCCCCAGATCAATGTCGAAGCGGGCCGGCATCTTCTCAATGTCGGGGTTCGGGTGCTCCGTGGCCACGATGTAGATGCAGTGGGCCGGGCAAACCGTCTCGCACATCATGCACGCCACGCAGCGCGGCGAGCCATCCACCCGCCGGACCAGGCGATGAAGGCTCCTCAGACGGGGCGAGTAGGGGCGGCGCTCTTCAGGGTACTGGATCGTGACCGCGCCCCGCACGTCCCTCCGCCTGAAAAGCGTGTGGGCGGCGTGGCGGGCCAGGTTTCGGAAGAAGTGGCGGGCCGTCACGCCGAGACCGATCAAGACCTCGACCAGATAGAACCGCTGGCGGAGACCAACCTTTGGCCGCTGCATCCTCACACTCTACGCGGGTCTCAGAAGGAGGACCAGCCCCGTGAGCACGATGTTGAGGATCGAGAGAGGGAAGAGGCCCAGCCAGCCAAGACGCATCGCCTGATCATACCGGAAGCGGGGCAGGGTCCAGCGGATCAGCATCATGAGCCAGCACATGAAGGCCACTTTCAGGAGAAAGGCCCCGATTTGAAGGCCCACGACCGCAAGGTGCGGCAGGGGGATGAGGAGACTTCCAGGAAGATGGAAGCCATCGTTCAAGAGAAAGGGGACCTGCCAGCCGCCGAGGAACAGGGCAGTGGACATCCCCGCGATGACCACCGTCTCGACGAAGTCTGCCATCATAAACATCCCGAACCTCATCCCGCTATACTCGACAAAGTAGCCAATAATCTCCGACTCGCTCTCCGGCGTGTCAAACGGGATCCGCTTGGTCGCCGCGATCCCCGCCGTCAGGAAGAGGATGAAGCCCAGGGGCTGGGTGAGGATTCCCCACTTGGGCAACAGATCACGCCAGTACGCCCCCTGCCCCCGAACGATCGCCTGCATGTCCAGGGAGCCGTAGACAAGGGCCACCCCCATGATAGACGCCCCGATGGCAATTTCGGAGGAGAGCATGAGCGCTGCGGCCCGCTGCCCTCCGAGAAGCGCGTAGTTATTCGCCGAGGCCCACCCCGCCAGGACGACGCCATAGACGCCCAGGGAGAGCATGGCGAAGACGTAGAGGATTCCAACGTTCAACTCCACGGCCTGGAGTGAGATCTCCCTCCCCGCCAGCCGAAGCATATCGCCAAAGGGGATGGTCGCGAAGGCAACGAGAGCGAAGAAGAGCGAGAGGAAGGGGGCGATCCCGAAGAGGAACCGTTCCGCCCGGGCCGGGGTGAAGTCCTCCTTGGTGAGCATCTTGATCGCATCCGCCAACGGGTGGAAGAGGCCGAAGAGGCGGAGGCCGAAGATTGACGCCCGGTTGGCCCCGATTCGATCCTGCATAATCGCCGACTGTTTCCGCTCTACCCAGGTGAGGAGGCCCCCGAAGTTCAAGACCACCAGCATCACAAACGCCACCTTGGCGAAGGCAATGCCGAGGTCAGCGAGAAGCCCCATGCGCCACCTCTCGAAGCATCAAACCATATTCGCCCAAGTCGCGATACGTGAGGCCGGCGAAGGCTGGCACAGCGTGGGCGAGGGCGCGAAAGACTTCTTCCGGCCGATTGGGCTTGGGCCCTGCGTTCAGGGCCTCCAGACACTCTCCCAAGATCTCCCAGTCAGCGCGTGAATCCCCCAATGGCGGGAGCGCCTTCCGAATCCGCTGGACACGCCCCTCAAAGTTCGTGAAGGTCCCCTCTTTCTCCGCGTAGGTCGCCGCGGGAAGCACAAGATGGGCGCGCTCCGTCATCCCGTTCACGTTGGAGCCGGTGTAGATGAGGCACTGAGCCGCTTGAAGGGCCTCCAGGACCGCCCCCTCGGGCCATCCGCACCGGGTAACGTCGTGGTGGAAGACCCAGAGACACTTGAGCTGTTCCCTGCGGAGCGCCTCGAGCATCTCCCAGGCATCCAGCCCTCGGTCAGCCGGCCAGAGGCCGATGGCCTCGGCCCCCCGGGTGTTAGGATTCTTGTCCGCCCTGAGCAGAAAATCGTCTTCGTCCCCTGGCTCGCGCGGCGGAACCTGGAAGTCGAGGTTCTTCACCCCGAGAGTCTCGGCGAGCCGCCGGATCAGGAACAGTTCCTCGTTGGTCATCTCGGGTGAGGCGAGGAGCCCGATCTCATCGGGGCCGTATGCCCTGAGCCGATCGATCAGGAGCGCCAGAGCCTCTCGCCACGTAACCTCCCTGAGCAAACCGCCCTCTCTCAGCTGGGGAAAGGTGATTCGGCCCTGGTCGATGGAGCCAAATCCGTACCGGCCGGCATCACAGATCCACCAGTCGTTCACGTGTGGGTTATAGCGGGGCTTCAGGCGCGCCACCCGTCGGCCCTGGGCATGGTGAGGGCGCCGCACATTCGAGTGGATCTCGATATTGCACCCGCGGCTGCAGCCGGGGCAGACCGACTTCTGCGTGTCGAGGTACCACACCCGCACCTGGAAACGGAAGTCCCGGTCGGTCAGAGCCCCCACGGGACAGATGTCCACCACGTTTCCCGAATATCTGTTGTCGAGCACCTTGCCGGGGAAGAGGCCGACCTCGGAGTGGTCCCCCCGGTTGAAGATCCCCAGCTCGCCGGTCTTCGTGATCTCGTCGCAGAAGCGGGTGCAGCGCGAGCAGAGGATGCAGCGCTCGGCATCCAGGATCACATGCGGCCCGAGCGGGACCGCCTTGGGTTTATGGACCTTCTCCTCGACGAAGCGGGAATCATAGAGGCCGTGCTTCATGTAGTAGATCTGAAGCCAGCACTCGCCCGCCTGATCGCAGACCGGGCAGTCCAGGGGATGATTGATCAGGTGGAACTCCATGATGGATTTGCGGGTCTCCAGCACCTTGGGGGTCTGGGTGTGAACCACCATGCCGTCCATGGCCACCATGTTGCAGGCAATCTGGGGGCGGGGATTTTTTTCCAACTCGACCATGCAGAGACGACACTGCCCCGCGATGGAGAGGCCCGGGTGGTAGCAGTAGTGTGGGATCTCGATCCCGAGCCGGCGGGCCGCCTCGATGAGATTCGCCCCGGCCGGGACCTCAATCTCCTTGCCATCAATCGTGAGTCGCGGCATGGTCTCCTTTGGGACGCCTCAGCGAGTCCCGAGCCCTGTCACGACACGGCCAGGCTGAACGTCACATTCCCCGTGGTGGATGTGATAGTCGAACTCGCTCCGGAATTTCTCCACGTAGCTCAGGTATGGGTTCACAGCCCCGTCATAGAAGGCACAAATCGTGGTCCCTGCTCCCCTCCTCGCGATGTCCAGGAGGTTGTCCGGATCCTCGGGTCTCCCCTTCCCGGAAAGGATGCGGGCCAGGATCTTCTCGACCCACCCCGTGGACTCCCGGCAGGGAGTGCACTGGCCACACGATTCGTGGGCGTAGAAACGGGCCAGAACCCACAGGGCCTCGGGGATGCACGTGCTCTCGTCCATCACGATGACCCCGGCGGAACCCGCCATCGTCCCCGCGTCTCGGAGCCCGTCCACGTCCATCGTCACATCGATCTCGTCGGCCGTAAGGATCTGGGCCGAGGAGCCGCCCGGGACCACCGCCTTGAGTCGCCTGCCACGGGGCATCCCACCCGCGTGGTTCTCGATGAGCTCCCGGAGCGTGGCCGTGACCGGAAGCTCGTAGACCCCCGGCCGGACGACGTGCCCCGAGACCGAGTACATCCGGGTCCCGCCCTGGGTCTTGGTCCCGAGCGCGGCGAACCATTGTCCGCCCAGGGTGATGATGTGCGGCAGGTGGCAAAGGGTCTCGACGTTATTGACGATGGTGGGGCAATCAAAGGCCCCGCGAACTGCCGGGAACGGAGGCTTGAGCTTCGGCCACCCCTTCTTCCCCTCCAACGAGGAGATGAGCCCGGTCTCCTCTCCGCAGATGTAGGCGCCCGCCCCACGGTGGATGATCACCTCGAGATCAAAGCCCGAGCCCAGGATGCCCTTCCCGAGGAGTCCGGCTTCGTACGCCTCGTGGACCGCAGCGCTAAAAATCCTGAAGGGTTTGATGTACTCCCCGCGGATGTAGACGAAGGAGAGGTGTGAACCGATCGCGTAGGCGGCGATCGTCATCCCCTCGATGAGGGCGTGGGGGTCCCGCTCCAAAAGGTAACGATCCTTGAAGGTCCCAGGTTCTCCTTCGTCCGCGTTGACAACCAGATATCTGGGCTTGGGGCTGTCCTTGGGAAGAAACCCCCACTTGACCGCCGTAGGAAAGCCCGCGCCCCCCAGGCCTCTCAGATTACTCCTCTTGACCGCGTCGAGGATGGCCACGGGAGTCATGCCGAAGGCCTTGGCCAGCCCCTGGTATCCTCCGGTCTCGCGGTACACCCGGAGGGTGTGCGAGTCTGGGATCTCAAACCTCCGCATCAGAAGAAGCTCGGCCATTCTCCTACTCAAGCCTTTCGAGGATGCGGTCGATCTTCTCGCGCGTCAGATGCCCTTCGTAGCGATCGTTGACCTGCATCATGGGCGCCATCTCGCAGGCGCAAAGACACTCCACCGTAAAGAAGGTCACCTTCCCATCCTTGGTCGTCGCCCCCGCCTCGATCCCCAGCCGCTCCTTCAAGTACGCCACCACATCCGGCGCCCCCAGAAGGTGACAGGACAGGGTGCGACAGACGCTCACGACATGCCGTCCGACCGGCTTGGTGAAAAAGAGGCTATAGAACGTCACGACCTCGTGGACATGGGCGGGGGAGAGATCGAACAGGCCGGCCACATATTGTTCGACATCGGGTGAGATGAAGTCAAAGGCCTCCTGGGCCAACTGGAGCACGGGCAGGAGGGCGGCCCGCGGGTCAGGGTAGAGGGCCTGGAGCCTTCGGACCTCGTCAAGCTGGGCCGGGGTAAACGCGATCATCTGGCCTGCGAGGCTCATCGGTTGAGATCCCTCATCGATCCAACTCCCCGCCAATCATGTTGACAGAGCCGAAGGTCGGGACGACGTCGGCGACCATGCCGCCCTCGATCATCCGGTGGAGCGCCGCCATCGGAGGCAGACAGGGTGGTCGGCAGCGGACCCGATAGGGGCGGTCCGTGCCGTCGGAGACGATGTAGAAGCCCAGCTCCCCGTTCGCTCCCTCGACGGCGAAGTAGGCCTCGCCAGCGGGCGGCCGGATCCCGTACCCCTCCATGATAAGCATGAAGTGGTTCATGAGCCCCTCGATGGAGCCGTATGTGGTCTCCTTGGGGGGCAAGACCACTTGCTTGTCCGGCGCGTTGATCCGACCGTGAGCCGGCCGCTCCATCCCCTGGAGGTTTGGGGAGAGGGCGATGGGAATCAGGAGGAGGCCTTCGGTCTTTCCAAACTTCCCTCGGTCCACGTATTCCGGCGGTTCGATCAGCGGTCGTCCCTCGAAATCGACGTTAATCGGGCCGCCGGGGATCTCCTCGAGAGCCTGCTCCACGATCCGCATCGACTGCTCCATCTCCGCCATCCGGACGAGGAAGCGGTCGTAGTTGTCCCCGTTCTCCCCGGTCGGGACTTCGAACTCCATCCGGTCGTAGACGTAGTAAGGCTGGGCCTTCCGGACGTCATATGGTACCCCGCAGGCACGGAGGAGGGGACCGGTGATGGCGTAGCCAACGGCCTCATCCGGTGAGATCGACCCTACGCCCTTCATCCGATCCATGAAGATTCGGTTCTGGGTGAGAAGCGCGTGGCTCTCCTCAAGAACGGTCCGCGTCTCCTTCAAGGCGCTCCGACAGCGCTCGGCGAAGTCGGCCGGGAGGTCGGCCTTGACCCCACCAATCCGGGAATAAGAGATGGTGAGCCGTGCCCCGGTCACCGCCTCGATCAGCTCCCAGAGGAACTCCCGAGCCTTGATCATATAGAGGAAAACCGTGAAGGCCCCGAGCTCCATCGTGCTGGCGCCGATGCAAGTCAAGTGGTCGGTGATGCGGGAGATCTCGCTCATGATCACCCGGATGTACTGACAGCGCTCCGTGATCTGGATCCCCAGGAGTTTTTCCACGCACGAGACGTAGCCGAAGTTATTGATCAAGGGAGAAACGTAGTTCAGGCGGTCCGTGTAGGGGATCGCCTGGGTATAGGTCCCTGTCTCGCAGTGCTTCTCGAAGGCGCGGTGGAGATAGCCGATCTCCACATCGGCCGAGACCACCGTTTCCCCGTCCAGCTCGACGAGGATCCGGATGATCCCGTGCATGGCCGGGTGGGCCGGCCCCATGTTGACCTGGAGGTTCCGGCTCCCGCCCCCCACAGGGGCCGAGCCTTCGCCCAGGAACAGTTCCTGCTTCGTCCGTTCAGCCACG
>JACOUJ010000173.1 GCA_016177865.1 Candidatus Rokuibacteriota bacterium | reverse complement strand
CGACCTGACGCTCGACATCCACAAAGTGCTGCTCCGTCATCTTGACCGGAGGCCCGGTCCGCACCCATTCCTGGAGCAAAAGGTCGCGGCGGGCGAGCTTGGAATGTCGACGGGCCGAGGGTTCCGCGAGTGGACGCCCCAACAGTGCGCCGAGGTTCGCGAGCGACTCAATAGGTATCTGCTTGCCCTGGCGCATCAAAGGAAAGACGGTGCGTAGGATAGGAGGCCGCGTGTTGCCGGGATGGACAGTTACGGATTATACTCGATGCGTCATCGAGGGCTCGTCACTCCGTGCAAAACAGGATCGGCGGGAAGGTCATCAGGTTCGGCGATAACGTCAACACGGACGTGATCATCCCGGGTCGCTATCTCGTCAGCATCGACCCCATAGAATTGGCGAAGCACGCCTTCGAGCCGCTCGGTCCGGAAGTCCAGAAGCGAAGGTGGACCAGGTCTTCATCGGCTCCTGCGCCAATGCCAAATATGAGGACCTGGCGGAAGCGGCGCGAATCCTGAAAGGGAGAAAGGTGGCGCCCGGTGTCAGGCTCCTGGTGAGCCCGGCCTCGAAGCACGTCGTGGAGCGGATCGTCAAGGACGGGACGTATTCGATCCTTCTAGAGGCCGGCGCCCTCCTGACCAACCCTGGGTGCAGCGCGTGCGCCGGCGATGGCGGTGTCATGGGCGATGGGGAGGTGACCCTCTCGACGGCGAATCGAAACTTCCAGGGTCGGATGGGGAGCTACAACGCCGAGATCTATCTGGGGAGTCCGGCGGTCGCCGCCGCCACGGCGGTGAGGGGCGTCACCACCGACCCCCGCGAGTTTTTGCCCTAGCGACCCTCCCCATGCACTTTGTCGTCTGCATCAAGCAGGTGCCGGTGGTCTCGGCGATGACCTTCGATCTCGAGACCAAGACACTGAAGCGCGAAGGGGTCCCCCTCGAGGTCAGCTCCTTCGATATTCGAGCGCTCTTAAAGGCGGTGGAGCTTCGCGACCGGCACGGCGGTGAGGTGACCGTGCTCACGATGGGGCCACCCCAAGCCAAAAAGGCCCTCGAGCACTGCCTCGCCCTCGGGGCGGACCGCGCGATCCATCTCGTGGATGGGGCGTTCCGCGGCTCGGATACCCTGGCCACGGCGCGGGCCCTGAGCCTGGCGATCCGCCGGCTCCCCTACGATCTTGTCCTGTGCGGCCGGAGCAGCACCGACGCGGAGACGGGTCAGGTCGGGCCCGAGGTCGCGGAGCTGCTCGACATTCCCCAGATTACGGGTGTTCGCCGGATCGAGATCGAGCCGGCCGCGCGCGCGCTCAGGGCCGAGCGGGAGACAGATGCCGGGACCGAGACGGTCGAGGCCTCGCTCCCCGCGCTCCTCACGGCGACGGAGGATCTCGTGCCGGAGCGCTTCCCCACGCGATCCGACCGGGAGCAGGCGAAGGGGAAGCCCATTGAAGAGATGACGGCGCGCGCTCTCACGGACGACCTTTCGCTGTTCGGCTTCGAGGGCTCGCCGACCTGGGTGACCGGGATCGAGTCGGTCGAGACCACCCGGGCGCAGCGGATGATCCAGGAGGATTCGCTCCGGGGCGCGGTGGATCTCCTCGTGAGAGAGCTGGTGGACCGGGGGCTCTTCGGCCGGTGGGGAGACGAGCCGAGCGGGGAGGAGGATGACGTCAATCTCCCGCGCGGGCGCGCCGGAAAGACCGTGTGGGTGGTCGGAGAGATCCTCCGGGACGAGGTCCGGACGGTCACGCTGGAGCTCCTGGGAAAGGCGGTGGAGCTGGCCGCGAAGGTCGAAGGGGAGGTGACGGCCCTGCTCATCGGCAGGGACCTCGGGCGTTACGCGCCGGCGCTGGCCGCCTACGGAGCCGACACGGTCTACCTTGCTGACGATCCGGCTCTGGGGCCGTACACGACTGACGCCCACGCGGCGATTCTGACGCGCGTGATCCGGGAGTTTCAGCCGACGTTTCTTCTCCTCCCTTCGACCGCGACGGGACGCGACCTCGCTCCGCGGGTGGCGGCCCGGCTCGGGCTCGGGCTCACCGGCGACTGCATCGATCTCGACGTGGACGGCGAGGGGCGCCTCGTTCAGATGAAGCCGGCGTTCGGCGGGAACATCGTCGCGCCGATCCTCTCCAAGACTGCGCCGGCCATGGCCACGGTCCGCCCAGGCATCCTGAAAGCGCGACGGCCGGACGGGTCACGTCGCGCGCGGATGGAGCGAATCGCCACCGACGGCCTCGGCGCGGCCCGCACGCGCGTCCTGGCGGAGCATCCCGAGCCGGCAGTCCAGGCGGCGCGTCTCGAGACGTCCGAGGTCGTGGTGGGGGTTGGGATGGGGATCGGTGGCCCGGAGAATCTCCCCGTGATCGAGGCCCTGGCGGGCGTCCTGGACGCCCCGATCGCGACCACGCGCGACGTCAATGACGCGGGATGGCTCCCGCGCCAGCATCAGGTGGGACTCACCGGTCGCGCGATCGCGCCCCGGCTCTACTTCGCCATCGGCGTCCGCGGCGCCTCGGAGCACGTGGTCGGGATCAGAAAGGCCGGGATCGTCGTCGCGATCAACACCGATCCCAAGGCTCGCATCTTTCAGGCCGCGGACTTCGGGATCCTGGGAGACTTTAGGGAGGTTGTCCCCCTTCTGACCGAAGCGCTGACCCGGGCCAAGGCAAAAAGCGGTTGACTTCAAAGAACCTGGTGATAAGATTCGCAAGGCTTTTGGCTCCGTCAGGCCACGTATCGCAGCTCACAGGTAGGTGAGTTTATTCCGGGAGGAGGCTGCATGGGTCGAGGTGTGAACGTCGCCGTCGGTCTGGCGGGCGCGCTTCTCATCCTCACCCTACTCCTCCTCACGTTTGTTTCTCTGCCCATTGCGCGGACTGACGCGGCCGGCCCCTCCCAGCCCATCGCCTTCAGTCACAAGATCCATGCCGGGCAGTTCAAAATTGATTGCCAGTACTGTCACTCGGACGCGCGCCGGTCAGAATACGCCGGCATCCCATCGGTGACCCGTTGCATGGGGTGCCACAGGATCACGGCGGCGGACAAGCCGGAGATCAAAAAACTGGCGGAGTACCTGGGAAAGCAGGAGCCGGTCCCCTGGGCTCGGGTCTATAAGGTGCCCGAGTATGTCTACTTCGCCCACAAGCCCCATATCCGAGGCGGCGTCACCTGCCAGAACTGTCACGGCCAGGTCCAGGAGATGGACGTGGTGACGGCCAAGACCGGGCAAAGCCTCTTCAATGATATCGTGAACCTTGCCGGGCTTTTTCCGGCGCCTCCGCCACTCACCATGGGGTGGTGCGTCGAGTGCCACACCGCCAAAAAGGCTAGCGTGGAATGCACGACATGTCACCACTAGCCAGAGGCCGAGCGAGGACAGTGCCCGCGGGGACGGGCCCGCGAGGCCGAGAAGAATGAACCGCCGAGAGTTCTTTAGGATCGTCGGCGCCGGGACGGCGGCCGCTGCCGCGGCTGGCTGCGGGAAGACGACCGAAAAGCTCCTCCCGTATGTCATCCCCCCCGAGAACCTGGTCCCTGGCGTTGCCTCCTGGTTCTCCACCGTCTGCCGCGAATGCCCGGCGGGGTGCGGCGTCATCGCGCGCAACCGGGAGGGGCGGATCGTCAAGCTGGAGGGGAATCCCGATCACCCGGTGAATCAGGGAACCCTCTGCATCCGCGGCCAGGCCGGACTTCAGGGGCTTTACAACCCTGATCGGATCCGAGGGCCACTCCTCCGGGACGCCTCCGGGAACTTCAAGCCGATCAAGTGGGAGGAGGCGGAAAAGCTCGTCGCGGACAGGCTCGGGGCCCTGGTGAACAAGAGACAGGGGAACCGGATCGCTCTGGTCAGCCAGCTCGAAGGCGGAGGCCTGGGGCAACTGATGGACGACTGGCTCAAGGCACTGGGGGCGCGGCCTCGCCTCGCCTACGAGCCCTTCGCCTACGAATCCATCCGCGCGGCGAGCCGGATCACCTTCGGTCGTGACGCGATTCCCCACTATGCCATTGAGGAGGCCAGAGTGCTCCTCTCCTTCGGCGCCGACTTCCTCGAGACGTGGCTTTCTCCGGTCGCGTACACGAGGGCCTACACCCAGATGCACGCCTTCAAGCACGGCAAGGCGGGGACATTCATCCAGATCGAGCCTCGCCTCTCACTGACCGCATCGAACGCTGATGAATGGGTGAGAAACGCGCCGGGAACGGAAGCCCTCCTCGGGCTGGCCTTGCTCCGCGTCATCCTCGACGAACGGCTTCAGGCCCCGGGTGTGGATGCTCTTGCCTTGAAGTCTCTGGTCGCGGACGTGGATCTCGGCGCAGTCGCGAAAGAGTCAGGTGTCACGGTGGAGACGATCACCCGACTTGCCCGCGCCTTCGGCCGAGCCAAGCCAAGCCTGGCGATCGGAGGCGGCGTGGAGGTCGGAGGCGAAGATGCCACCCAGCTTCAGGTGGTCATTCATCTCCTCAACTACGCTGTCGGAAATGTGGGAAAGACCATCCGTTTTGGCCCAGACTCGGTCTTTGGTAAGGCGAGCCCGTACCGGGAGATGCTCGCCCTCACCCAGGCGATGGCCGGTGGTGAGGTCGAATTGCTCTTCCTTCATCGGGTCAACCCGGTCTTCACCCTCCCCGAGAAAACTGGCTTCGCCGCCGGTCTCAAAAAGGTCCCGTTTGTGGTCAGCATCTCTGACGCGATGGATGAGACGACGTCGCAGGCCCATCTGGTCCTTCCGGATCTCCACCCCCTGGAGTCTTGGGGCGATTACTCGCCTCAAGAAGGGGTTCACGGGCTCATACAGCCGACGATGGCCCCGGTCCCCACGTTTGACGCCAAGGCCATTGGCGACGTTCTCCTCTCAGTCGGGAAGGCCGTGCTCGGAGCCGGTGACGAAAAGGGACCACTTCGATGGGAGCGCTTCCAGGATTACGTGAAGGAGCGGTGGCGGGAGCTGGCCAAGGAGCTGGCGCCGGGGAAGCGGTTCTAAACCTTCTGGGAGGAGTCGTTACGCCGAGGCGGTG
>JACOUJ010000172.1 GCA_016177865.1 Candidatus Rokuibacteriota bacterium | reverse complement strand
GGATGTGGGACTGGATGCCGGAGCGCACCTGCGGCGGCAGCGGTGGGGCCGGGCTCGGCTACGGCCTTGGCGCCTCCCTCGGGGTCGCCCTCGCCCATCGCGGCTCGGACAAGCTGTGCGTGAATCTTCAGTCGGAAGGGGACTTCCTCATGGTCACGAGCGGGCTCTTCACCGCGGCCCACCACAAGATCCCGCTCCTGATCATCATGTGTGACAATCGCTCCTACTATAACGATGAGGAGCATCAGGCGCGCATGGCCGTGGCGCGGGGACGCCCGGTGGAAAACAAGACGATCGGCATCCGGATCGACAACCCGCCGCCGGACTACGCGAAGATCGCCCAGGGATTCGGGATTTACGGCGAAGGGCCGATCGACGAGCCCGGAGCGCTCCAGTCGGCCTTGAAGCGAGCGCTCCGCGTCGTGAAGGAGGAGGGCCGGCCGGCCCTGGTGGACGTCCTGATCCAGCCGCGGTAATCAGAGGTCTGGGCGTCACCCGTGGCTGGGATCGAGCTGTGGAAGGTGGAGGAGATCGAGCACTATCTTCGCGACCGGTTTGCCAACTACGAGATCGAGCACTTCTTCAAGGGTGACCAGACTCTTCGTGCTTCTGCAGTGGGACCGGCACGGCAAGAAGGAAGTCGTCCATCAACTCCTGGTGATGCGGAAGTTCCTCGACCGCTTCCAGGACCGCGCGTCCCTGGCTGGAAGCCTCTCGGCCGGGGACATGGTCATGCGGATGCTGAAGGCCGGGGACCGAACGGTCGAGCTGCACTAGCTAAGGGGCGCTCGCGGCGCCCTTGGCAAGCCCGCTGGCTCTCCCACCTCCCAATGTGCCGCCTCCTCGATAGACATCCCAGAGGCACACCCCCGGTCGACGTTTCCCACGACGCCTTGCGAGCCACGGAGCGATCCCGGCAATAGAGAGAACCATAGACACCTGTGAACCCCGTGCCCGTGGCATTTTACCCTTGACCGCCGACGGCTCCTTTTGTTAGCGTTTCATAGATCGCGTCGACCGGATCATGCATGTGCCCGGAAGAGGAACTGCCTAACACGTATGCCGCCTCGGCCATCGCGCCAACGCCGGGCTGGGGCGACGCAATTGCGCGCCCCCTCTTGACCCATTCACCCCTCGGAAGGCTCGTCCGCTGGGTTGCCGGCATCCCGGTCTCGGTCCACGCGAAACTTCTCGGTGCCTTTCTTCTGGTCACGCTTCTGTTCATCGCCATGGGGGCCGTGACCCTTCAGACCATCACCACGATGTCCCGGCAGAGTCGGCTCCTCGATCAGGGCCACGAGCGCGTGGACTGGTCCCGCCAGATCCAGCACGCCTTAGCCATGCAAAGCCACTTCACGGCGTTGGCCTTGCTCCTCAGGGACGAGGCCACCATCGCGAGCATCCTCCGCGAAAACAACCAATTCAACAATACGCTGGCGCGAATCGGAGAGGCCGCCCCCCTGGAAGAGCAGGAGTTGATTCAGCGGATTCTCGCCGCACAGAACGAAGCCCTCATTACTGTGGCCGACATCGCGAACCTCGTCCGGGACAACAAGCTTGACGATGCGAGGACGTTACACCTCAGCAAACAGGAGCCCCTTTACCTGCAAATCGAAGGGTTCGTGAATCAGGTAGTGAGCATCGAGCAGGACAGGATGAATAGGCTTCGACTCAGCGTTGCCGCCGAAAACCGGAGGGCCCTGGTCCTTACAGCGGGGTTCGTCGGCAGCTCGATCCTGCTGGCCCTGCTCCTCGGGTTCGTAATCTCGTGGTCGTTCATCCTCCCCGTCCGGGAAGCCCACGGCTTCCTCGGGAAGGTGGCGGAGGGAAACTTCACCACCACCATCACGGTCCCCAATCGAGACGAATTCGGCGTCCTGGCGAACCGCATGAACCAGATGAGCCGGGAACTCCAGCGCCTCTACGAGCGGGAGCGCGCGGCCGCCAAAGAACTTCAGGCGCTGAATGACAGGCTCGAACGGGCCACAAAGGCCAAATCTGAGTTCCTGGCCAACATGAGCCACGAGCTCCGCACGCCGATGAACGCGATCCTCGGGTTTGTGGAGATGATCCTCGATGAGGTCTATGGTGAGATCCCGGCCCATCTCAAGGAGCCCCTCACCGACGTTCAGACGAATGGCAAGCATCTGCTCCGCCTGATCAACGACGTCCTCGATCTCTCCAAGATCGAGGCGGGGCGCATGGAGCTGAGCCTGGGCGACTATTCGGTACAGGACATCGTCGAGACGGTCAGGGCCTCACTTCAGTCGCTGGCCGCGGAGAAGGGGCTAGGATTCGTCGCCGCGGTAGAGGACGATATCCCCCTGGGCTTCGGGGACGGGAAGCGCATCACGCAGTGCCTCATGAACCTGGCCGGGAATGCGCTGAAGTTCACCAGACAGGGACGGGTCGAGATCTCGGTGGGGCTCGAAGGAGAGACGCTGACCTATCGTGTGAAGGACACGGGAATCGGAATCCCCAAGGATCAGCTCGAAAACGTGTTCGGAGAGTTCCGCCAGGTCGACGCGGCCATCACCAGGGAGTTTGGCGGAAGCGGCCTGGGCCTCAGCATCACGAAGAAGTTCGTGGAGATGCACGGCGGTCGGATCTGGGTGGACAGTGAACTGGGAAAAGGTTCGACGTTTTTCTTCTCGATCCCCTTGCGCGTGGAGACGGGGGAAGGAACATGAGCAAGACGATCCTGTACGTCGAGGACAACGAGTTCAACCGAAAGATTGTCCGGGATCTCCTCGCCCGCACGTCCTACCGTCTGATCGAGGCGACAGACGGCGAGCAGGGTGTGGCCACTGCGTTGAAGGAGATGCCGGACCTGATTCTCATGGATATCCAGCTGCCAAAATTGTCCGGGCTCGAGGCTACACGTAGGCTCCGCACCGACCCGAAGACCGCCAACATCCCGATCATCACCGTGACATCGTTTGCCATGAGCGGCGACGATCAGAAGGCGAAGGAGGCGGGGGCCAGCGCCTATCTCGCAAAGCCGTATAGCCCTCGAGAGTTGTTGCAGATGATTCGGAAGTTTGCCCCGGAAGACTGACGCCCAAAAGGGTGCAGACCCGGAGGGAGTATGGAAGCAGAGAAGCGACCCCGCCGCATCCTGGCCGTCGATGACAACAAGCAGAACTTGATCCTCGTGGAGAAGGCGCTGACGACCGCACACTACGAGGTGCACACGGCGCGAGACGGGCCCACCGCTCTGAGCCTGATCGAGAGCGCCTCGCCGGACCTGGTCCTCCTGGACGTGATGATGCCCGGGATGTCGGGGTACGAAGTCTGCGAGCGCATTCGCGCCAATGACGCGACCCGGCTCCTGCCCGTCGTGATGCTGACGGCCCTGAACGACGTCGCCGATCGGGTCCGCGGGATCGAGGCCGGAGCGGACGACTTCCTGAGCAAGCCGTTCAACCGGGAAGAGCTCCTGACCCGGGTCAAGTCGCTCCTGCGGATCAAGACGCTCCACGATGACCTCGAGGACAAGAATCGCCTCCTTCGGACCCTGTTCGGGAGGTATGTGTCCGAGGAGGTGGCCAATGAAATTGTCGCGAACCCGGACCGGCATCTCAAGCTGGGCGGGGAAAAGCGCGAGGTCACGACGCTGTTCGGCGACCTGCGCGGATTCACCCCCATTGCCGAAACCCTTGACCCACAAGACGCAGTGGACATCCTCAACGTCTTCCTGACCCATGTGGTCGACGCCGTCTTCGAGTTCGGCGGCGCGCTCGACAAGTTCCGGGGGGACGGGATCATGGCCTTCTTTGGGGCCCCGGTGGCGCACGAGGACGATCCGGCACGCGCGGTCCGGTGTGCCCTCCGCATGCAGGAACAGCTGAAGGGGGTCACGTTTCAGAAGTTTCCCGACCTCCGCCTCCACATGGGAATCGGAATCAACACGGGCATCGTCATCGCCGGGAACATCGGGTCCGAGCGAAGAATGGACTACACGGTGATCGGCGACGAGGTCAACGTGGCCCAGCGCTTTGAATCCAACGCGGGCCCGGGACAAATCTTGATCACGGGTCACACCTACGAACGCGTGAAGGGGTCCGTGCAGGTCAGAGACTTGGGGACCCTCCGGGTCAAGGGCAAGAACGAGGGCGTGATGGCCTACGATGTCCTGGGGTGGGGTGCGACATAGCCGGTACCGGGCGGGTATATCCAGCACGAGGAGGGTGACCATGGGACGTGGTAATGCACGAAATGGAGCCGGGACTCTTGTAACGGCCGGACTGGCCCTGGCAGTTCTCCTCGCATGGGGAGACTGGCAGCACGCCTGGGCGGGGCAGGAAGAGCAATTCACGCCCGAGTACAAGGAGGTGCATCGATCCTTTGACGCGAAGCATTCGCCGAAAATCGTGGCGCCGGATTCCGTCAAACGCGGGCAATGGTTTGACGTCACCGTGAGCGTGGGGGCGGGTGGCGATCATCCGTCCCTGGGCGAACACTTCGTCCGGTACATTGCCCTGTACAAGGATACGGTAGAGATCGCCCGGGTGTACCTCCATCCGGTGTATTCCTTCCCCAAGGTCACCTTCACGATCTCCCTTGACGACGGAGGTTCGCTCCGCGCCGTGGAGGAGCCCACCCACTCCGCCGCCTGGGAGGCCTCGAAGAGGATCACCGTCGTGCCCTAGGACACTCCGCGCGCCCTCTCACTGCCCGCTCATCTCCACCGTCACGGTCGAGAAACCCTTGTCTCCCACGGTGACCCCCTGCGTCACGGTCCCTAGGCGTTCCTGCCAGATCTGGAGGGTATACTTCCCCGGAGGAATGTTATC
>JACOUJ010000171.1 GCA_016177865.1 Candidatus Rokuibacteriota bacterium | reverse complement strand
CCGGCTCCCCGGCTCGCTTCAGGGGAGGCAAGGCTGGGGATCCCCTTCGCTCCACACCGCTCCCGCGACGACCCTTCCGATTACCCTTGAAGGGGGCGGGCATCCCTGGTCACGATTCGAATCGTGGGGGATCGTAGCACGCGCAAAAATAAGGCGCAACGCGCTATAATCCTGCCATGGCTCGTAGAGTCTGGATGGGCGCAATCGCGGCCCTTCTCCTCATGCCCTGGACGGCGAACGCGAGTGAACACTGGGAGACGCTCCTCGATCAGGTGGTCGGGGAGGCCGTCGCCCAGGGGCAGATCCCCGGGGCGGTGGTCCTCATCGGCCAGCGTGATCGGATCGTCGTGAGAAAGGCCTATGGGGTTCGCGCTCTTACCCCCGCGCCCTCTCCGATGACGCCAGAGACGATCTTCGACGTGGCCTCTCTCACCAAGGTGGTGGCCACCGCGCCGGCCATCATGCTGCTCGTGGAGCAGGGGAAACTGGACCTGGATGCGCCTCTTGGCCGGTATCTTCCCGAGCTCCGACGGAGCCCCGCGGGGCGGGTGACCAGCCGCCAGCTCTTGACCCACACGAGCGGCCTGCCGATCGCCCCGCCGTCCTCGCTCTTCCGCGACGGCCGGGCGGATCTTCGAGCCCTCGCCCGCCTGTCCCTCGAAACGGCGCCCGGTGAGCGCTTCGCCTATAGCGATACGGGCTTTATCCTCCTCGGGGAGCTGATCCGTCGGCTCGCCGGATCACCGATGGATCACTTCGTCTCGGATCGCCTTTACCGTCCCCTTGGGATGCGCGACACTCAATTTCGGCCGTCCCACGACCTTCGTGTGCGCATCGCGCCGACGATTCTTGGAAACGGCCACCTCCTGCGAGGCGAGGTCCAGGATCAGAATGCCGCGCTCCTCGGCGGGGTCGCGGGACACGCCGGTCTCTTCTCCACGGCCGACGACCTCGCCCTCTTCACTCGAATGGTCCTGAACGAAGGTCGGGTGGGGAGTCAACAGCTTTTTCGAGCGGCGACGATCCGGACCATGCTCGCCGGCCATCCCGACCGAGCGGGGAGCGTCGTCCGCGGGCTCGGGTGGGATCGGCGCTCCCCCTTTTCCGTTCCTTTTTTGATCGGCTTCCCAGACGGCGTCGGCCACACGGGGTTCACGGGCACGTCACTCTGGTTGGACCCCGCAACCGAGAGTTATGTGATCCTCCTCACCAACCGGGTCCCCGAAGGGCAATGGAGCGTCCGGTTCCTCCGAGCTCAGACATCGGCGCTCGCTCCGCTTCTCATCGGGCAGGGGGCGGATCTTCCGAACGCCAAGCGGGCAAGTGAGACCGACGGCCAGGCAACCCCGGTTCTCACGGGTCTCGATGTCCTGGTCTATACAGGATTCGAGTCCCTCCGTGGCAAGCGCGTGGGGCTTGTCACCAATCGGGCCGCGGTCGATCGTTTCGGTCGGGAAGCGCGAGAGATCCTCGCCCAGGCCCCCAACCTCGCGCTGGCTGCCATCTTCTCGCCGGAGCACGGCCTTGGCGCCGACCTCCACGGGCGCATCGGACACTCGGTGGACCCGGCCACTGGCGTCCCGGTGTGGAGCCTCTATGGCAACGAGCGACGGCCCACTTCGGAGATGCTCAGCGGGATTGATGTCCTGGTCGTGGATCTGCCTCAGGTGGGGGTTCGGTACTACACCTATCTGACGACGCTCGGCTACATCCTCGAGGCCGCGGCGCAATCGAAGATTCCGGTCGTCGTGCTTGACCGCCCCAACCCGGTGAATGGAACGACGGTGGAAGGCCCGCTGCTCGATCCTGACCTCACCTCGTTCACGGGCTACCATCCGCTTCCGCTCCGGTACGGGATGACGATCGGAGAGCTGGCGCGCCTCTTCAACGCCGAGCGGGCGATTGGAGCCGATCTTCAAGTGCTTCAGGTGCAGGGATGGCGGCGAGAAGTCTGGCATGACGAGACCGGCCTTCCGTGGGTCAATCCCTCGCCCAACATCCGAAGCCTGACCGGCGCCCTCCTCTACGCCGGGGTGGGACTTCTTGAATCCACCAACCTCTCGGTCGGGCGTGGAACTGACCGGCCGTTTGAGCTTTTGGGCGCGCCCTGGATCGATCCGGTCCTTCTGGCCAAGGAGCTGGCGCTCCTCGATCTTCCGGGAGTGCGGTTTATTCCCTGGCGCTTCATCCCGTCCGAGGACAAATACGCGGGCGAGGTATGCGGCGGGGTCTGGGTGATCGTGACTGATCGCGACGCTCTCCGCCCCGTGACGCTCGGGCTCGAGACGGCAGCCACGCTCACCCGGCTCTATCCGGGCGTCTATCGGATCGGCGAACTTCAGCTCATGCTCGGGAACCGGGACGCCATGCGCGCCATCATGGCGGGACGACGCGGACCGGAGATTCTCCAGGCGCAGCAGCCGGCGCTGGAGGCGTTTCTCCAGCGCCGAGCTCTCTATCTACTCTACTAGAGCCGTTCCAACTAACTTCGCTGGCACCACAATTCCTGCGTTACGGTCGGGCCGGATTAGTCGGAGCTTCACCTACTAGACGAAGGCCGGCCGGAAGCGGCTGGCGAACCTGATCCACCCGTTCCTTTCGGACCCGCACGGTCGTCGGGTCACCATCGCTCACGTAGCGATCTCCGGGGGTTTGCTGGAAATGCTTGAGCCATCCCTGAAGCTCGGGCTCCGTGGCCTGGATTCGCGGCAGATGATACGGGTCGAATTTTCGATGGAACGACGACGGGGCGGCCCCGCCGGCCACCATGAGGATGGCTTCGTGGGCGTATTGTGTGCCGTTCACGGAGCCGCGAATCGCCCACTCGAGCTGGCTCGGGTAGGCACCCATGGGCAAGGCCAACGTCCGGAGCCGGTAGCTCGGCACGAGCCGCTCGACCCACGCCTGGGCCCGAGCGAGCTGCTGGCGGACCGTGGCCTCGGGATACTTCGCCAGGTTGGCGTGCCACAGCGTGTGGTTGCCGATCTCGAAGCCGCGCTTGACCAAGTACTCGAGCTTGGCCTGCTCGTGCTCGGGCTGGCCGAAAAGCTTGTGGGGCTGCTTCGCGCCGGGGAGAACATAGAAGGTGGCCTTCAAGCCGAACTCCGGGTGCTCCCGCGCGAAGGCCTCCATGATCCCGACTGCCGACGACGGGTCCACCTCCACCTTTCCATTCCGCTCGCTAAAGCGGAGCTGCCCGGGCGAGGAGTCGTCGAAGGTCAGGATGACGGGCGTAGTCCCGGACGGGAGCGCGATCCGTCCGGCGATGTAATCGGTGAGCCCCACGAGGCGGTAGCCCTGAGCCCGGAGCCGCTCCAAGTCGCGCCGGAAGTTGGCGGGGGTCCGGGCCCAGCGCGCCTCCGGCTCCTCGATCAGGTGGTACTCCAGGATCATCACGCGCCCCAACTCGTTCGGCGGGAGCGAGGGCTGAGCGGCCGCCCGCCAGGGCAGGAGGAGGACCAAAGCAAGCGCGATGAGCGGGAACGGGAAGGATCGCGGGAGCCGTGCGGAGCGAGGGGTGCCGCCAGGCCGATCAGAGGCTACGGGCAATTGATCTACCGCGAGGCGACGTCGGCCCCCTTCGGGACCAGGGCCTCGGCGGTGTACTGATTCTTCGGATTCCAGATCATCCATCCCTGGGCTCCGGCGTCCAGCGCCGCCTTCATCTGAAGCCGGATCTCCTGCGGGCCATACTGCCGCCGGTCGAAAGCGTAGTCGCGGAAATCTTGAATCCAAGGGCGGACCCTAACAGTCCGACGTTCCAGACGCTCCAATGTCCTCGTGATCGTCTGATAGACGATGGGGTAAGGGTGGGCGATGGAGTAGCGGTAGCCGGGGATCCCCAGATGATAGCCCGACGGATAGGCCATCGGAGAGATGTAATCCACATATCGAGAAACCATGTCAATCCGCTGGCCGATCTTGGTGTCGTTTTCGTTGAAGGCGACGTAACCAAAGAGATCGCTGGCGAGGAAGACGCCGGTGGGCCCCAGGACCTCTCTGGCCCGGCGAAGGAATCCCTCGACGGCCGCCACCCGATTGGTCTCGTTGTTTTCTCTTGAATAGTGCGTCGCCGAGATCGTCCCGTCTGTCGGGAAGCGGATGTAATCAAACTGGATCTCATCGAACCCGTGGTCCGCCGCCTCTTTGGCGATCGCCAGGGTGTACTCCCATGTCTCTTCCCGAAACGGGTCCACCCACGCCAGACGCTCGTTATCCGTCCATGGTCTGCCGGTCCGCGTATCCCTCACTGCCCATTCCGGTTTGTAGTTGGCAAGGACCGTATCCTTGAAGACATCAATCCGGGCGATGGTGTAGATGCCCCGCGCCTTGAAAGAGGCCATCAGCTCTTCCATGTTCTTGACCGTGATCACCCGGTTGGCGCCAGCCTCCAGCGCCAGCGGCACGCGAGTGGGGTAGGGGATCATTCCACGATCCCCCTTGACGTCAATAACGACAGCATTCAGCTCGGTCCGCTCCAGCAGGGAAAGGGTCCGCGACCGGATTTCCCGGTCGCCGATTCCGTAGAAGGTCAAATAGACCCCTTTCGTGACAAAGGGGTTTAACCGGATCTGGATCGGCCTCCCGTCGGAAGCCGCTAACCTCACCTTCCGAAAGCCCGGCGCCTTGACCGTAAGGGTCGTTCCGATAGGGAGAAGGCCGAGGTCAAACCGCCCCTCCGGATCACTCACCGCCTCACGCTGACCGCCGCGAACCAGGGCGCCCACAACCGGAGAGCCGGCCGGGGCTTCCTGGATCTGGCCAGTGACCGGCGTGCGCGCGATGGCGGCGGTCGGGGGGACCGGTGGCGGAACCAGGGAGTTGACCGGCAGTCGTCCTCCGAGGATCGCCAGAATCGCCGCCGCCGATACGAGGCCGATGGCGGCCAGGAGGAGTGGCCGAGGCCGCCGCCCTTCCGGTCTTTCTTCCAGAGCTTCGAACTGGTTTTCGTTGGACTTTTTGGGTTCCATAGAGCAGTTATCCTAACAGTACCCTCAAGCTTCTACAAAGAAATTTATGCAAATTTGGAGCCACGGAGAACGAAATGGCAGGTTGAGCGGGGTCAGATGGTGGGTTCCCGGGCTGGGGTGGCCCGATCCGCTGGGGTGGGCTTATCTGACGTACTTGATCGGATCGGCCACGCCCGCTTCCTTGAAGCCTTTCAGCCGGAGGAGGCAGGCGTCGCACACTCCGCAAGCCCACCCTTCCGCCGTGGGCTCGTAGCAGCTCCACGTCAGGGAAAGATCCACCCCCAGCTCGACGGCCCTTCTCACGATGTCGGCCTTGGAAAGGCGGATCAGCGGCGTGTGTACGCGAAAGCGGCTCTTGCCCTCGACGCCCGCTTTCGTGGCGAGGTTGGCGAGCTGCTCGAAGGCGCGAATATACTCGGGTCGGCAATCGGGGTAACCGGAGCTGTCCAGCTCGTTGACGCCGATGACAATGTGCTCGGTCTCCCGCACCTCGGCGAACGCGAGCGCATAGGCAAGGAAGATCGTGTTGCGCGCTGGAACATACGTCACCGGGATGCCGGTGCCGATCTCGGCCTCGCTCCGTCCTTTTGGCACGGCGAGGTCGTCGGTCAGCGCCGACCCGCCGATCTTCCGCAGGTCGAGCCTCAAGATCAGGTGCTCCTTCGCCCCGAGCGCGGCGGCGATGCGTCTCGCTGCTTCCAGCTCGATCCGGTGCCGCTGGCCGTAGTCGAAGGAGAGCGCGTAGCCGTCATAGCCTTCCCGCTGGGCCCACGCCATGACCGTTGAGGAGTCCAGGCCGCCAGACAGGAGACAAACCGCTCGACGTGCCATTATTTGTCAGGGGGGGAGCCCAGAAAGGTCATCTCATGTGGCCCGCTTGGGCCCCCAGACGAGGATCTGAAGGCGGGGCGAGTAGCGAAATCCATGGGTCTGGCATGCCTCCCAGACCCAGCGCGAGCGCTCCAGCAACTCATCGCTCCTGATCCCTTCCGGCATCAGGAGAATGCGCTCCCGCGGGAGCGCGAATCGCTTCTGAAGCTCGATCACCTCATCCACGTCCCCGGGTTGCGCCACGACAAACTTGAACCACGCATCGCGGGCCACAAATGCTCGGATGGCCCGAGGGCGAATCCGCCGACTCTCCGGCACGCCGGAATGGGCGAGCTTGAGCGAGACGTTCCACTGGTCCACCGGAAGATCGAGCGGTTCAAGGACACCGGCGGTCTCCACTTCCACCCGGTCGCCTCGCGTCTTCAAAGCGGAAACCAGAGGGATAAAAAGCGGGGACTCGAGTGGTTCTCCGCCGGTGACCACGACGTTGCCGGTGGAGATAGCTGTTACTTCCTCAAGGAGATTCTGAAGATCTCGATCCTCGCCTTTGGTGGGATCCCAGCTATATTTTGTATCGCACCAGACGCATCCAACAGAGCACCCCTGGAGGCGGATGAAGACTGACGGGAGACCTGCCGTCACCCCTTCGCCCTGAAGCGAAGCAAAGACCTCCGCGACCCGCCCGTGGGCTTCGGTGACGACGCTCATGGCTCCACTTCGCTCGCGCAGCCGGGGCTCTCCCAGACGGTCAAGCGGGCGAGGCGGACGCCTGACGGCAGCACCGAAGCCAAGGCTTCGGCCGCCGCCTGGGCCAGGACCTCTGCCGTGGGATTCTGGGGGAAGGTGATGACCTTCTGGGGGGCCTCAGCCTGGACGCGAATAATCGCTGGGACAAGGGGATCGTCCTCGCGGAGGAGAGTCGCGTGGTCCCAGCGGCTGAGCACGTGCTTCTCCACCAAGGCCTTGAGGTCGTCAAAGTCCATCACCATCCCGAGGCGATTCAAAGTCTCGGCTTGCACGGTGACCCCGAGCCGGTAGGTGTGGCCGTGCAGCCAGGCGCACTTCCCCCCATGCCCCATGATTCGGTGGGCCGCATCAAAACTGAATTCCACCGAGAGCTTCATG
>JACOUJ010000096.1 GCA_016177865.1 Candidatus Rokuibacteriota bacterium | reverse complement strand
GCGCTACGAGCGGCTCGTGGCGCAGGAGCACCGGTTCGATCCGGCGGAGCGCCGCTGCCCATACGCCCTGATCTTCAACCGGATGAGCCCGTCGGCGTACACCCGGGGGCACGCCCAGGCCATCTTCTACACCCTGGAATACCTGGCATACCTGAAGGAGATTGGCGCGAACGTCCTGCACGGCTACGACACCTACGTCTACGAGTTCTCCAAGGCGCGTCAGCTGCGACTGTTCGAGCGACTCGGCCTCCGGTATCCGCGCGCCCGGGTGATCAATCATCCCTCGCAGGCGCCTGCTGCGGCCGAAGGGTTGACCTTCCCCGTGATCGTCAAACCGAACATCGGCGGGAGCGGGGCCGGGATCGCACGGTTCAACACGCATGAAGAGCTGCGGACCGCGGCCGGAGCCGGGACGATCGATCTCGGTATCGACCGGACCGCGCTCGTCCAGGAATACCTGCCGGTGGAGGGAAACAGTATCGTGCGGGTTGAGGTGCTGAACGGCGAATACCTCTATGCCATTCGCATCTTCCTGGCCGCGGACGAGTTCAACCTCTGCCCGGCCGATTACTGCCGGATCCCGGAGCCGGGGCAGACCGGCGGCCTGGCCGATGGGGTGTCGGGCCGGGGAGCGCCGGTGGAGGGGTTCACGCCGCCGCCTGAGGTGATCGAAAATGTGAAGGGGATTGCTCGGGCGGCGCACGTCGAGGTCGGCGGGGTGGAGTACCTGATAAACGCCCGGGACGGCCAGATTTACTACTACGACGTCAACGCCCTCTCCAACTTCGTGACGGACGCGCCGCGGGTGGTGGGTTTCGATCCGTTTCCCAAGCTGGTGGATTACCTGCTTGTTCGGGCAGCCAGGGGGTCCGAGCGTACAGGAGGCAAAGAATGAGTGTGCGTCGCGTGTTCTCCGGGGCGGAATGGGAGAAGAGAGTGGGATACTGCCGGGCTGTGCTTGCCGGCAATCACGTCTTCGTGAGCGGGACGGCTCCCGTGGCCCCGGGGGGCGGGACCTTTGCCCCGGGAGATGCGTACGGTCAGGCGCGAAGATGTTTTGAGATCATTGACCGCGCCCTCCAAGAGTTGGGGGTCAGCCGGGCGGCGGTGACACGGACCCGGATGTTTGTGACCGATATCTCGCGCTGGGCCGAGTTCGGGCGAGCGCATCAGGAGTTTTTTGGGGCGAATCCGCCGGCCACAACGATGGTCGAGGTGAGAAAACTCATCTCCGACGACATGCTGATTGAAGTCGAAGCGGACGCCGTTATAGAATGAAGTCTCATGGCAGTCTCCTTGAGGGATCGCGTCGTCATCGTCACGGGGGCGTCGGCCGGGATCGGTCAAGAATCGGCCCGCGCCTTTGCCCGGGAAGGGGCGCGCGTCGCTTTGGCTGCGCGCCGGGCCGACCGGCTTGAGGCGCTCGCGAATCAGATCAACGAAAACGGGGGAGAGGCGCTGGCTGTTCCAACGGACGTGAGTGACCCCGCCCGTGTCGAGGCCCTCGTCGCCAGGACCCTCAAACGGTGGGGGAGGCTCGACATCCTGGTGAACAACGCGGGCTTCGGCCACGTCTGCCGCTTCGAGGAGCTGACCGAGGACGAGATTCACCGGCTCGTGGAGGTGAATCTCCTGGGGACACTCTACGGCATCCAGGCGGCGCTTCCCATCATGCGACGCCAGAAGTCCGGCCATCTCATTACTGTGTCGTCCATTGTGGGCAAGCGAGGGACTCCCCGGAATGCCGTGTACGTGGCGACAAAATTCGCGCAAGTGGGGCTCACGGAGAGCCTCCGCGTGGAGCTTGCCGGTAGTGGCATTCAGGCGAGCGTCATCTGTCCTGTGGGGACCGACACCGAATTCGTCGAGGCCATGATCGTCAAGAACCCCGCTTTCCGAAGACATGTCCGCTATGGACCGATCCAGTCGGCAGCCCATGTGGCTGAGCTGATCGTCCGCTGCGCCAAGCACCCCCGCCCCGAGGTCTATCCGTATCTACCCGCCCGCCTCCTGGTCGTCATGAACGCCCTGGCCCCGCGACTTGTGGACCGCCTGCTCGCCCGCTTCTCCCCGAAGCTATCGGTGGATTGATATTGCCACGAACACATTCCAAGTATGGAGGTGAATCATGGGGAAGAGACTAGTGTTCATCGGGCTCATCGCTTTCCTCGGCGGCTGCGCGACTGCATCTACCCCACCGCCAACAGAAGGGGTGAAGGCCGAGGCAGGGTTTCCAAGTCCCGGCACAAAATGGGTGTATCAGGCTGAGGATCAGGCCGGGGCCACCACGAGGGTGCTCTACACCGCGCTCGACGAGGCCACGTACGAGGGGAAATCGGTCTATCGCATGAGCGATGGAACGAACGTGTTGCTCATTGATAGGGCCACGAGAAATTGGGTGGCTACTGTCCGCGAGGCCAAGGAGCGCGCTTCGGCTTCTCCCAATGATCAGGGGTTCTCCTTCCCAATGTGGGTCGGAAAATCGTGGGAGGCCAAGTACAGCTATAATGATCGGGACCGGGGGCTGAGCTTCTCTGACGTCACCTATTCTTGGAAGGTCGAGGCGTACGAAGAAGTGAGGGTGCCGGCCGGAAGCTACAAGGCCTTTCGGCTGGAAGGGAGCAACCCGTTCAGCAGCTCAACCGTTTGGTATGCGCCAGAATTGAGATTGATCGTGAAGCGGGTGGATCAACGGGGTCCCAACCATTACCTGGGCACGGGGAAGTATACGACGGAGCTCCTCGAATATCCAGCAAGGTAGCGACGGCGACGTCCTGCCACTCGCCGAGGTGACGGCGGCGCTCGAGGCGTGGAGGCGTTGAGTCTGTGAAGTGGGTGACCCGAGAAAAGGCCAGGGTCGATCGCGTCGCCTGCCCATGGCTGATCCGCCGCTTCATTGACGCTCAGGCAGAGTTTCTCTTTGTCCCGGCAGAAACGGTGATGGAGGTGGCCGCGAAGGAGGAAGCCATCCCGTACGATGTCGAGGGGGTCGAGCTTGGTCATCACGGGGACCTCTGCTCCTTTGACGCGTTTCTCGCCGAATACCATCTGACCGATCCGGCGCTCCATGAGCTCGCCAAGATTGTCCGTGGCGCCGATACATCGGCGCGCGACCTCACGCCGGAGTCGTGGGGGCTTTACGCGGTGGCCACCGGGTTTCGTGAGATCAGCATGAATGATCACGAAAACCTCGCCAAGCAATTTCCCGCATACGACGCCCTCTACGCGTATTGCCGCCAACGCCTCAGTCAACCGCGCGGCCGTTGATGCCCCGACCCGCCGCGACGGGGGAGCCCCGGCGGGAGAATCTCCGTCGCGTCCTGGCCGTCAAGATCGTCCGGACCTTTTCTTACGGGTTTGTCGGGATTCTCTTTCCTGTTCACTTGGCCCGGCTCGGGATGGGGGCGGACGGCATCGGCATCGCGATTACGCTCCCGCTCCTGGCGAGCGCCGGACTCACCTGGGCCATCCGCCGTCCTGCCGAACGCTGGGGGACGCGGCGGGCGCTCCTCGGGGTGTCGGTGCTCTTCCTCGGCGGTGGCGTTTTTTTTCTGGTGGGGCGGAGCCCGTTCATTGCCGTCGTCGGGGCGGTGCTCACAAGTCTCGCGGTCGGGATGACCGAAAGTGGACCCTTCATGTCCCTGGAGCAGATCGTCGTGGCCCGGGCCGTCCCCGAAGGGGCTCAGCTCAACAGAGCGTTCAGCGTCTATCACTTCGCCGGCTACGGGGCCGCCGCGCTCGGATCACTGATGGTCGGGTCGCCGGAGGCCCTCGGCCAGTGGATGGGTCGATCGCTTCCGTACACCTTGGTCTTCTGGCTCCTCCTCGCGTGTGCTCTGGCCCAGCTCGTGCTGTACGCGCGGCTGAGCGAAATTGACGACGCCGCGCCACCGCGCCCAGCCAGCGCGCCTCGCCCCTCGGGTGCCCTGATCCGACGACTCGCCGCGCTCTTCGCCCTGGACGCGTTTGCTGGCGGGTTTGCCATGCAGAGTCTGATCTCCTACTGGTTTTATGTGCGCTTCGGGGTGGACCTCGTGTCACTGGGGTTCATCTTCTTGGGGACCCAGCTCCTCAGCGCAGTCTCCCTTCTCGTGGCCGCCACCGTGGCAAACCGGATCGGCTTGATCAATACCATGGTCTTCTCTCACCTCGTCTCGAATGGCCTTCTGATCGCCATGGCCTTCGCCCCATCCGTCACGATCGCGGTGGG
>JACOUJ010000091.1 GCA_016177865.1 Candidatus Rokuibacteriota bacterium | reverse complement strand
TGTCGCGGTATAGATCGGGAGGCGATATGCCAAAGTTGACGTTGAGCTTCGTTTCCGCGTTCAATGAACGCGTCCAACCCCTGATGGACGGCACCATCCATCCAGAAGGATTGGAGCTGATCCCCACCTATTCGCACCCGGCCGAAACGTTCTGGCGGCAGCTCAAGTTCCACGAGTTCGAGATCGCGGAGATGTCGCTCTCGTCCTACCTCATCGCCCGCTCACGAGGCGTTTCCGACATGGTCGCCCTGCCCGTCTTTCCAAGCCGGCGACTGTTTCACACCTGGCTCGCGGTCCACGGCGACTCGGGCGTACAGGAGCCGGGGGATCTCGTTGACAAGCGCATCGGCGTCGCCGAATATCAACAGACCGCGGCCCTCTGGACTCGGGGAATCCTGGAGCACGACTTTGGGGTGTCGCAGTATAAGGTCCACTGGTACATGGAGAGGACCGAGCAGTTGAGCCATGGTGGGGCGACCGGCTTCACGCCACCACCCGGGATTTCGTTCCACCGCATTCCACCCGACAAGAGCATGGCGTCGATGCTGATCGATCGCGAGCTGGATGCGGCGGCTGTCCTCGGCCCGTGGGCGCGAGTCGCAAGCGCGCTGGATCGCTCGAGCCACGTCCCTCGAAACGACGGAGACTGGAGCAAAGTTAAACCCCTGTTTCCCGATCCGATCGCTGAAGGCGCGCGCTTCTTCAAGAAGCACCGCTTCGTTCCCGCAAACCACACCTACATCATCCGCGGCGACATTCATCGGAAGCATCCCTGGGTCGCCTTCAACCTGTACGCCGCGTTTGTGAAGGCCAAGGCGTTGGCCCAGGAGAAACTGGCTGAGCAGATTCCTTCGGCGCTCTTCTTCGGCCCGGAGTATCTGGTCATGACCAGGGACGTCTTGGGCAACGACCCTTTCCCCTACGGTCTCGCAGCCAACCGGCCGATGCTCGAACTCTTGATTGACTACTCACACGAGCAGGGACTGACGGCCAAGAAGATGAAGATCGAAGAGTTATTTGCGGAAAGCACCCTCGACCTTTAGTTTGCGTCCCGGGAGGTCTCATCGCAGGGCCGGTTTTGCGCTAAGCGTGGGCATCCAGGGTGCGCAGGCTGTGATCGAGTCCCATGGGTCGCTCTACATGGATTGTCCGTTCATCATCAGGAATCTCCGCGCTTCCGGTGTGGAGGTCGGCTCTTTCATCGAGGGCTTCATCGCCATCGAAGATCTGAACGATGCCAGAACTGACCGAATACCGACCCGAGTAGCAGCCGTGTACTCGTCTCTTCATAAGCAAGTTCACAATCTCCCCGACCTTCTTCCACGTCGAACCGAGCGGACCTATTGCCAGCGGGATACGGAAGGGCGGCTGATCGTGACGATCAGAAACCAGGGCGAGGCAAACGCGCCTGCGTCCACGACACGCATCGCCTTCGACGGCGGGGCGGCGTTCGAGCGCTCCACACCCCCGCTGGCCGTTGGTGCGGAGGCGAGCCTGGAACCCGTGCCCCTGCCTCGCGGAGAAAGGACGGTCATCTTCACCATTACCGCTGATGCGATGGGAGCTATTCGCGAGATGAACGAACCCAACAACACCGTCATCGGTACCTGCCTGCTCCTGAAGTGACCTTCGCACCAGCGGAATCGCACAAGAACGAAACGGGCAGGACGGCGCGAAGCGGGTGGCCTCTGATCAGAGCAATCCCATCGCGCGCCAGGCGGGAAGGCTGGCGCACAGCGCGAGGAGTGTCACGATCCCGTAGGCGAGCGCGGCGGGCCGCGCCTGGAGGTGCGTGAACAGCCGTCCCCCCGTGCCGTGGTACAGCGCGAGGTACGGGGTGCTCTGGTACGGGAGGAAGAATCCGTTGCAGGCGATGAGCGCCACCAGGCCCACGACGAGCGGGTTGATGCCCGCGGCCCCCGCGACCGGCCCCAGTGCGATCGTGAGGAGGGGGGCGGCCGCCTGCCAACGGAGCAGCAGGCTGACGGCGAAGCAGAGCACGGTGAGCGCCGACACGAAGAGGACCGGTACCCTGGCCAGCTCGCCGACTGTACCGGCCACGAGCCCGGCGAGCCAGCGGTCCACGTGGGCACCCTCGAACACTCCGGCCAGGCTGGCGAGCATCCCGAAGAGGAGGGCGAAACTCCAGTTCACCGCGCGGAGAGTCTCCGCGGTCGCCACCCGCGCCAACGCCATGACCGCGAGCGCCAGAACGGCGACCCAGGCCGGCTCGATGCCATGGAGCGGCTGCGTGACGAATCCCACCAGTAGCGCAGCGCCCACTGCCAGCGAGACCCACTCGTTGCGGGACGGCGCCCCGAGGAGCGCGCGCTGGAGCGCCAGGGCGTCGGGCCGTACACCAGCCCCCCTCTCCGCGTCGTCTCGGGGACGATAAAGCCAGATCACGGCCACCATCAAGCCAAGGAACAGGAGCGCGTTCACCGGCGCCGCGCGCACTGCCCAGGACACCCAGTTCAAATCGCCGCGGGCCCCCGGGGGCAGCACAGCGAAGATGAGGACGGCCGTCGTGGAGCTGGTGAGAAAGACTGCCGCCAT
>JACOUJ010000090.1 GCA_016177865.1 Candidatus Rokuibacteriota bacterium | reverse complement strand
TTCACCGGGGATTCCTTGACGGGCGGCATGGTCTCCTCCTGGCCCTGCTCTACGGTTACTATGTCTTTCTCCGCGAGGCGAAACTCTGGGAGGCTTCCAGTCAGCGGAGGGACGTCTGACAGCGATTGTTGTCATCCCGGCGCGCTATGGTGCCACGCGCTTCCCCGGCAAGCTCCTGGCTGACCTCCACGGTAAGCCGCTCATCCAGCATGCCTGGGAGCGGGCCCGGGAGCTGGCCTCTGTCTCACGGGTACTGGTGGCGACGGATGATGAGCGGATCTCCCGAGCCGTCCTGGGCTTCGGGGGAGAGGTGGTCATGACCCGTGTGGATCACCCGAGTGGGACTGACCGGGTGGGAGAGGTCGCCCGCGCGCTGTCCGCCGAGCTGATCGTGAACCTCCAGGGAGACGAGCCGCTCATCGACACGAAAGCGGTGGATGAGCTGGTCCGGACCATGTCCCGCGAGCCCGGGATTGTCATGGGGACGCTTGCTCACGCGATCAATCAGGAAGGCGAGCTGGCCTCTCCCCACGTCGTCAAGGTCGTCGTGGATCAGGAGGGGTTCGCCCTCTACTTCTCACGCGCGCCTGTTCCATTTGCCCGAAGCAGGGGGAAGCATCCCCCGCTCCGCCACATCGGCCTCTACGTCTACCGTCGCGACTTCCTGCTTACGCTGACCAGTCTACCCCCGTCTCCGCCTGAGTTGACCGAAGGCCTGGAGCAGCTCCGCGCCCTGGAGCATGGATATCGGATCAAAGTGCTTCTTAGCCCTACGCCCTCGTTCGGCGTGGATACGCCCGAAGACCTCATCCGTCTCCGTGAGCTCCTCGCCAAGGGGTCACGCTCACCGGAGCATCCCGGGCCTGGCCACTTGAGGACAGTTAATGGCTGAGAAAAGACGGGTGCTGTCGGGGATGCGGCCCACCGGTAAGCTTCACCTCGGCAACTACCTGGGTGCCCTTGATAACTGGGTCCGGCTTCAGGACGAGTACCGCTGCTTTTTCTTTATTGCGGACTGGCACGCCCTGACGACGGGTTACGCGGAGTCCAGGGAGATTCCAGAGAACCTGATGGAGATGGCGGCCGACTGGCTGGGGGCGGGCCTCGACCCGGAGCGGGCCACGCTTTTCATCCAATCCAAGGTCCCGGAGCATGCCGAGCTTCACGTCCTCTTCTCCATGCTGACGCCCATCGCGTGGCTGGAGCGTGTCCCCACGTTCAAGGAGATGGTGGAGCAGCTCGGGATCGAATCTCCCTCCTACGGCCTCCTCGGCTATCCGGTGCTCCAAGCGGCGGACATCCTGGTCTACAAGGCCAACTACGTCCCGGTGGGCGTGGATCAGGTCCCTCACATCGAGCTAACGCGGGAGATCGCCCGGCGCTTCAATCATGTTTACGGCCCGGTCTTTCCCGAGCCCGAGGCCAAGCTCACGGAGATCCCCAAGGTGCCCGGGACCGACGGCCGGAAGATGTCCAAGAGCTATAACAATGCCATCTATCTCTCGGACTCGGCGGAGGTCATCACGGCCAAGGTCAAGCCGATGATGACTGACCCAGCGCGAAAGCGACGGAGCGACCCGGGAAATCCCGAGGTCTGTCCGGTCTTTGATCTTCACAAGATCTTTACCCCGTCGGATGACCGCGAGTGGTGCGCGACCGGGTGCCGGAGTGCAGGGATCGGTTGTCTCGACTGCAAAGACGTGCTGCTGAAACACTTGATTCCGGCGCTCAGCAAGATCCGGGAGAGGCGAGAGCAGTACATCCAACGCCCGGGAGAGCTTCAGGACATCCTCGAGGACGGCTCGGCCAAGGCGCGGCGGGTGGCGGGCGAGACGATGGCCCAGGTCCGGGAGGCCATGGGGCTTCGATGAGGCGGCAGGTAAACTAATGACTCTCGACCCGCCCCTCGCCCCCCCGGACGATGCCATGCTCACCGTTCAGGTCGAAGAGTTTGAGGGCCCTCTCGATCTTCTCCTCCACCTGGTTCGGAGCCACGAGATTGACCTCGTCCGAATCCCCGTCCGCACCATCACCGACCAGTACGTGGCGTACCTCGAGCGGCTGGAGTTTCGGGATCTCGACCGCGCAGGAGAGTTCCTGGTCATGGCCGCCACCCTGATCTACCTCAAATCGAAGCTCCTCCTCCCCGCGCCCGAAGCCGGGGTGGATGAGCTTTTGGACGAAGAGGGAGAGCAACTCAGGCGCGAGCTGGAGGAGCGTCTCCGCGCATACGCCCGTTTTAAGGAGTTGGGCCAGTGGCTGGAGGCGAGGGAAGCGGAGGAGGCGCTCAGGTTTTATCGGATTCAGGGTGAACTGCCCCAACCCGGTGGTGAATTTCTTCTCGAAGAGGTCGGCCTTCACGACATCATGGCGGCCTACCGGGCCTTCCTGGCGCGCCTGGAAAGAGCGGAGCCGATTCGCGAGGTGGAGCCCGACCCCCTTTCAGTCGTGGAGCGCATGAGAGAGATGCAGGAAATTCTAAGGCATACGTGGTTCCTCCTCTTCTCATCTCTCGTCGGTACCGGGGCCGCGCGCGCCGAGGTGGTCGTCACACTGCTGGCCCTCTTAGAGTTGAT
>JACOUJ010000089.1 GCA_016177865.1 Candidatus Rokuibacteriota bacterium | reverse complement strand
GCCAAGACGGCTGATACCAAACGCTATGGTCTATTTTTCCACGGCATGCTCTCGAGGGGGGTCTTCTTCGCCCCCTCGCAGTTCGAGGCCGCCTTCTGCTCGCTGGCCCACACGGAGGCCGACCTTGAATCCACCGTCGAGGCGGTCCAGGAGGTCTTTTCTTCACTGCCCTGAGGCTCTTCTTTCCGGCGGTCCTCACGCCCGACCGGCGATGATCAATGACAGCGATGGCGGTTGACTACGGAAAGCTTCCGACCGAGCGTCCAAATCCCCGGAGTCACCACCTGGATCGTCTTCGACCGTCCCAACTCGTCGACCTCATCTTGGCCGAGGACGAACGGGCGGCGCGGGCGGTTCGGAGGGTCAAGGGACCTATAACCCGGGGCGTCTCGTGGGTGGCGGCCAGCCTCGGGGAGGGCGGGCGGTTGATCTACGCGGGCGCGGGATCGAGCGGTCGTCTTGCAGCCCTGGACGCGGCGGAATGTGTTCCCACCTTTGGTACCGATCCTGGCCAGGTCGTCGCCGTCATCGCTGGGGGACCCCGCGCCCTTCTCATGGCCGTAGAGGGTGCTGAAGATCGCACCCAGAAGGCAAGTGCCGCTCTCGGGCGCCTCCGGGTTGGGAGGCGCGACATCGTTTGCGCGATTTCGGCAAGCGGCGTGACGCCGTTCGCCCTCGCCGCGCTTCGTGCCGCGAAGCAACGCGGGGCACGGACGATCCTCCTGACCTGCGCGCCTCGGCCCGAGCACCGACGCCTCGCCGATCTCATCATCGGCCCGCGGGTTGGCCCGGAGGTCTTGGCCGGCTCCACCCGGATGAAGGCCGGGCTCGCCACGCAGATGATCCTGCACACGCTCACAACCGGCGCGATGGTCCGCCTGGGGAAGGTCCACCAAAACCGAATGGTGGATCTCAAACCTGCGAGCCGAAAGCTTCGCGCGCGCGCCATCCGAATCGTCGGCGACCTGACGGGAAAGGGCCCGCGGGCGGCCTCCGAGCTGCTCAAAAAGGCCGGGGGCCGTCCGACCGTGGCGCTGGTGATGAACAGACTTCGGATAAGTCGGGTTCAGGCAGAGTCACTGCTCTCCAGGCACAAGGGTCCGCTTCACCGGCTCCTGGAGCCGTCACGGCGTGGCCGCTGATCCGCTGACTCGGCTCCTGGCGCTCCGCAAGCTCCCGGCCCGTCGCATTGTCGGACTCATGTCCGGGACGAGCGGTGACGGGGTGGACGCGGCGCTGGTGGCAGTCGTCGGGTCCGGGACGCGGACGCGCGTCAGACTTCTCGCGTTTGAGTCTGTTCCGTTCAGCGAGGGGCTTCGGGAGGAGATCCTGGCCCTTCCCGAAGCGAACACCCAGGCCGTGACCGACCTCAATGCCGGACTCGGCGAGGCCTTTGCCGAGGCGGCCCTGGCGGTCATTGCCAAGGCTGAGCTCACACCCGAAGATGTGCACCTCGTAGGGTCCCACGGTCATACGGCCCGTCATCATCCCCGCCGCGCGACACTTCAGCTCGGGGAGGCGGCGGTGATCGCGGAGAGGACCGGGCTCCCCGTCATCTCGGACTTCCGGGCGCGAGACGTGGCGGCCGGTGGCGAAGGTGCCCCTCTCGTCCCCCTGGTTGACTGGCTCCTTTTCCGGGCGCCGGACCGGGTCCGAGGGCTTCTCAACATCGGAGGGATCGCCAACCTGACCGTAGTGACGCCGTCGCTGGATGAGGTCTTGGCGTTTGACACGGGGCCAGGGAATATGGCGCTCGACTTGGTCAGCCGGGCCGTGTGGGGAGAGCCCTTTGACCGAAACGGGAGCCGAGCGGCATCGGGCACTGCGGATTTGGATCTCCTGGCCGAGCTTCTTCGGCACCCCTTCCTCGCCCAGCCACCTCCCCGTTCGACCGGCCGGGAGCTGTTTGGTTCAATTCTTGTCGATGCGCTCCTCCCGCGCTTTCGGGGACGGGAGGAAGATCTCCTCGCGACCCTCACAGCCCTGAGCGCTGAGGCCGTACACCACGCTTACAGAAACTTTGTCCTGCCACGAGGCGCGGTCCAGGAGTTGGTTGTCTCCGGGGGCGGCGTCCACAATAAGACCCTCATGGGACATCTGGCTCGGTGCTTCGCCCCCATCCCGGTCCGCTCTCTTTTGGAAGTGGGGATGGATCCTGACGCCAAAGAGGCCGTCGCGTTTGCGGTTCTTGCCAATGAGTCCCTCTTTGCCAATCCCGGCAACCTTCCCGCAGCGACCGGCGCCGCGGGGTCGCGCATTCTCGGCAAGATCACCCTGTAAGGCTACGCGAAATTCTACGGCCGTTCGAGCGCATAGGCGCCGTACTCATGCGTCACACGCTGCCTGACGCCGTGGCACTCGATCATGTCCCCGGGCTGAACGTCGTCCGGCAGAAAAACCATCTCTCCACCGATCGCACAGCTCGCCGTCTTGACCTCAGTCCCCGTCCACACCCCGTCCGCCTCGCTCGCCCGGAGCGAGAGCCCGGCTCAGTTCGGGCAGCTGAAAATCTCGCCGCTCAAGACCCCGGCCGGGATCTCGATCTCCTGCCCTCAGCCGCGACACCACGCCTTTGGCATGCGAGCCTACGACAGGCCCAGTAGGCGCTCGATCTTCCCCCGGTCGAAGCCGACCACGACCTCGCCGTCAACGACCGTCACGGGCGTCGCTCGGTACCCAAGCCCCAAGAGCTCTTCGCGAGCCGTCGGATCTTCCCGAATGTTCTTGTCAGTGAACGAGATCCCCTTGTGAGAAAGAAACTCTTTCTCTGCCTGGCAGCTCGTTCACCCAGGCTGGCTGTAGATGATGACCTCTCTCGCCATCATGTCCTCCCTTGCCGCAACTCCCGTTTCAAGACCTTAAGCCCCCAGAGCAGTGAAGCAACGAACACAACGCTGAGCGTGACAATGGCAAGCTCCCAATATTGGCTGAGCACCCCGGCGAGGCCAGTCCCGGCCAGCACCGCCAGGAGAACAGGAAGGTGGCAGGGGCACGTGAGAAAGGCCAGCCCGAGGAGAAGGTAACCCTTCAGGGATCTCGGAGGCGTTACCGCGGGCACCGTCATTGAGAAGCCTCCGTTCGCGAAATGGGAACCCGGCAACTTCGAGCACGGAGGCCGAGCCACGTGTCCCAACCCGTTGCCATCAGAAGCAGGCCAAAACCGAGCCACATGAACGTCTTCAGTGTGGAAACGTCAAGGGCTTCATGAAAGGGGTACAGAAGCAAGAATCTACGCCGCGCAGCAGGAGAGTTTCGCAACATCTTTCTCAAACGTCAGGGCGGCGAGTTTGAGCCCTTCGACCATGGTGAGGTAGGGGTGGAAAGTCTCTACCAGGTCTTGAACGCGGAGGCCGAACTTCACGGCAAGCGTGGCAGCCTGGATCACCTCGCCGGCCTCGTCCGCCAGGACGTGGGCACCGAGGAGCTTGCCTGTTTGCTCCTCAGCCACGAGCTTGAAAAGTCCTCGGGTGTCCCGGGCAGCTTGTGCTCTGGGCACAGCCTCCAGAGGGAGGACCGCGGTCTTTAT
>JACOUJ010000088.1 GCA_016177865.1 Candidatus Rokuibacteriota bacterium | reverse complement strand
GTGCCGTCAGACTGCTCGATGACCCCGCCGGTGGGCAGGGGCGCGCTCCGGTCGAAGATCCCGATGTTGTCGAGGCCGAGGAAGCCGCCCTGGAAGATGTTCTTGCCTTCCGGATCCTTTCGGTTGATCCACCAGGTGAAGTTCAGGAGGAGCTTGTGGAAGACGCGCTCCAGAAACTGATAGTCGGCCGCCCCGCGAATCCGCTTCTCGATCTTGTAGACCCGCCACGCGGCCCACGCGTGGACCGGGGGGTTCACGTCCCCGAAGGCCCACTCGTAGGCGGGGATCTGGCCGTTCGGGTGCGTATACCACTCGCGCAGGAACAAGACAAGCTGCTCCTTCGCATAGTCCGGATCGGCCAGCGCGAGTGAGACGGTATGAAAGGCCAGGTCCCAGGCGGCATACCAGGGATACTCCCACTTGTCGGGCATCGAGATGACGTCTTCATTGTAGAGATGCGTCCATTCCCGGTTCCGGCCCCGCTTGCGGTCAGGGGGCGGCGGCGGCTGTGAGGGATCGCCTTCCAGCCAGCGTCGGACGTCATAGTGGTACCATTGCTTCGACCAGAACATTCCCGCCAGGGCCTGCCTCATGACCAGCTTCCCATCGTCGCCCAACTTTGTGGGGATCACGGTGGCATAGAAATCATCGGCCTCCTCCTTCCTCTGCTCGAAGATCCGGTCAAAGGACAAACCCAGAGGAGCCCCCACCGGCTCTTGGTCACTCAGGCGAAGACGCATGACCGTGCTCTGACCGGGGCCCAAGTCGAGGCGGTAGTCCAAGGCGGCCTTGGTCCCCTCGAGCGCCGGATTCGTCGCCCCCTTCTCTCCGCGGATCAGATAGCTGTGAAAGGCATCTTTGACGAAGAGATGAGCGTTCTCGACTCCATGGAGTCGTCGGAGGTTCGTCTCGTTCTCGGTGAATAGAAGCTCCGGCTCACCTCCATAGTAGAGCCGGTACGCGCGGCCCAGTCCCGGGTGCTCAATGGCGATCGAGGCCGCGCCGTTCGGCGCGCTGAGCCGGGGGCGCTCGACTCCCTCGTCCCAGGCCCAGACATTCCGGAACCACACCGTCGGAAGGACGTGAAGGGGAGCCGGATCGGGACCCCGATTGACCGCAGTGACGCGAATCAGGATGTCGTCGGGCGAGGCCTTGGCGTATTCGATGAAGAGATCGAAGTACCGGTCCCCGTCGAAGACACCCGTGTCAAGAAGTTCAAACTCTGGAGTATCCTGGCCCCGTCGCGCATTTTCGTCTACCAGGAGGGCGTACGGAAATTCCGCCTGGGGGTACTTGTAGAGCGCCTTCATGTAGGAATGCGTCGGGGCGGAGTCGAGATAGAAATAGTACTCTTTGACGTCCTCGCCGTGATTGCCCTGGGGACCGGTCAGCCCGAACAGCCGCTCCTTCAAGATCGGGTCCTTCTCGTTCCAGAGGGCTAGCGCAAAACAGAGACGTTGATGGTTGTCAGAGATCCCGAAGAGACCGTCCTCCCCCCACCGGTACGCGCGCGAGCGGGCGTGGTCGTGAGGAAAATAGTCCCAGGCGGTTCCGTGCGGGGAATAATCCTCCCGGACGGTTCCCCACTGGCGTTCGGAGAGATAGGGGCCCCATCGTTTCCAGTGGGCGCTCCGCGCGCGGGCCTCCGCGAGCCGCTTCTCTTCCTCAGTCATCCGGCGCCTAGCCTCCGCGGGCGAACTCGGGATACAGTGTCATCCCCCCATCAACGAACAGGGTCTGTCCGTGGACGTAGTCGGAGTCGTCGGACGCAAGCCACACCGCCGCCCTGCCGATGTCCTCAGGGACGCCAATCCGCCCGTACGGGATCAGTTTCAGTAACTTCGCCAACGCCTCCGGGGTTTCCCACGCCGCGCGGTTAATCGGGGTCTGGATGGCGCCGGGGGCGATGGAGTTGACCCGGATCCGATGTGGGGCCAGCTCCTGGGCCAGGGACTGCATCAGGAGCTTCACGCCGCCTTTGGACGCCGCGTAATTGACGTGACCCGCCCACGGGATCACCTCGTGCACCGAGGAGATGCAGATGATCTTCCCTGCGGCCCTGGAGATCTCGGGCCGGATGCCTCGACGGATCATCTCGCGCGCCGCCTCCCTGGCGCACAGAAACATCCCGCTCAGATTCACACTGAGGACGCCGTTCCACTGCTCCAGCGTCATCTCCGTGAACGGGGCGTCACGCTGGAGCCCCGCGTTGTTCACGAGGATGTCGATGGTCCCCCAGGCCGAGCACACTTCCTGGAACATCGCGCGGACTTCGTCCTCTTTAGACACATCCGCCCCGACGGCCATCGCCTGAGCGCCCGTCCCCTTGATCTCATCCATCACCTGCCCTGCGGCCTGGGCGTTCGTGCCATAGTTGACCACGACGGCCGCGCCCGCCGTGCCGAGGGCCCGGGCCACCCCGGCGCCGATCCCCGAGCTGGCGCCCGTCACCAAGGCCTTTTGCCCCTTCAACGGCTCATACGCCATCACATCCCTCCTGATTCAGGGCGAGAGCGTTCTGGCAACGCAGGCCGCACCGATCAGGGCGAGACGGGGATTCAGCACAACGCGCACCTCGATCGATCGCATGAGATCAGCCAGACGGCCCTTGTCCACGAACGCGTTCACGAACGAGCCGTCACGGACCTTTGAAAGAATCTTCGGGGCAATTCCTCCACCAACGAAGACCCCCCCGAAGGCGAGGGACTTCAGCGCCAGATTTCCTGCCTCGGCCCCATAGATGGACACGAAGAGGTCGAGCGCCTTTTCGCAGAGCGGATGGCCAGCCTTGAGCGCGATCTCCGAGATGGCCGCGCTCGCGTCGCCCGTGGCCAGGCGCTCCCGCAACCAGTCGGGTTCCGTGGCATAGCGGGACTCTCGAAGAAAGCGATAGATGTTGAGAAGCCCTGGCCCGGACAGAATTCGCTCGTAGCTCACGTGACCATACTCCTTTCTCAAGGACCCGAGCAGCTCGGCTTCCAAATCGGTTCGAGGGGCGAAATCGGCGTGGCCCCCCTCGGTGCCGACCACATGGTACCTCTCGCCTTCCCGAACCACGATGGCCTCGCCGAGACCGGTCCCGGCGGCGATCAAAGCCATATTCCCCCCACGCGTGACCCCCGATTGTAGCACCTCCAACTCTTCCGTACGAAGCGAGGGGAGACCGTGGGCCGCCCCCTCAAGGTCGTTCAGCAGCTTGACGCGGGTGCGGAGAGTCCCGGCAAGACTTCTTTCATCAACCTCCCAAGGAAGGTTGACGGTCTTGATCCTTCCGTCGATCACCGGCCCGGCCACGGCGAAACACGCCGCGCGAAGAGCAGGCGGCGGCTGACGGATCAGGAATTTGCCGAACACATCCTCGAGGGACCGAAAGTCGCGGCTCGGGTACGTCTCCTCGCGGACAGTTGCCAGGTCCCCGCGCGAATCGTCGAAAAGGGCGAGCAGCGTCTTCGTCCCCCCGACGTCGCCAGCCAGGATCACGGGAGGCTCGCCTCCCGGCGAGCGAGGAGGTGGGCCGCAGCCGAATCCACAAACCAAGTGATCGTTCCGCGGCTTGGGAAGATCATCTGTGACGGGATTTCATGGCTCCTCCCGACGGCCTCCAGAACAGTCTTGAGCATTCGAGCCTTTTCTTCACCGCTGACGAGAAAGAAGATGGATCGGGCCCCGTTGAGGACGGGGAGAGTCAGGGTGAGCCTGCGTGTCTGCAATCGCGCCACGTACGGGGCGACGACCAGACGTGCGGACTCTCGGAGGGCGGGAGAACCGGGAAAGAGTGACACCGTGTGACCGTCAGCCCCCATCCCAAGAAGGACCAAGTCGAAGCGCGGAAGTGCCCGCGACTCCCGTTGGAATGTCGACCGGAGCAGCCGCTCGTAATCGGCGGCCGCCCGATCCGGATCGGGATCCTCTCCTCGCATTCGATGGATCTGCGCGGCCGGAATCGGGACATGTCGAAGGAGGGTCTCGGTTGCTGTCTGATAATTGCTGTCGGCGTGGTCCGGGGGAACGCATCGCTCGTCTCCCCAGAAGACGAGGGCTTCCCGCCACGGAACGCGAGAGCGGTATGGCTCAGTCGCCAAAACAGAGTAGAGTCCTTTCGGGGTGGAGCCGCCGGCGAGAGCGACGGTGAATCGTCCGTCCCGGGCCGCGGCCTCCTCCGCGATGTCGGCGAACCGTTCCGCAGCCGCGTGAGCCAGCCCGACGGGATCCGCCGCCACGACCACTTCCGATGCCCGTCGGGTCGGTCCTTCCACTCCTCACTCCGAGACGATCAGAATCGGGCCCACTGTCTGCCGTCCCGCCTGATGAAGGCTTCCGCGCTCTGAGGGCCCCAGGTCCCGGCCGGATAGGATTCCAACGCCTTCACGTCCAATCCCTGCCACCCTTCCAAGATCGAAGTCACCGGCACCCAGGCCGCCTCCACCTCGTCTCCGCGGATGAAGAGGGTCGAATCGCCCCGCATGCAATCGAGGAGCAGCCGCTCGTATGCCTCAGGGGATTCCCCCCCGAAGCCCTCCCGATAGCTGAAGTCCATCAGGACCGGCACGAGGCTGATCCGTTCCCCTGGAGGTTTGAGGCCAATCCTGAGGGCAATCCCCTCGTCGGGCTGGATTCTGAGAGAGAGCCGGTTCGGTTCCAGATCATCCGGCCCCTGGTGACCGGCATGCGCGCCATGCTCGAAGAGGAGGAGCGGGGGCTCGCGGAACTGGATCGTGACCTCGGTGATCCGTTTGGGCAACGCCTTTCCGGTGCGGAGGTAGAACGGCACCCCGGCCCATCGCCAGTTTTCGATTGTGAGCTTGAGGGCTACATACGTCTCAGTCGTGGACTCGGGGCGCACCCCCGCCTCCTCCCTGTAGCCGACCACAGTCCGCTCGCCAACGATCCCCTTCGTGTACTGGCCACGGAATGTCCGCTCAGCCACAGTCTGTCTCGGGGTCGGCCTGATCGCGTGAAGGAGCTTGACCTTTTCGTCTCGGATCGCCTCCGCTTCGAAGGAGGCGGGGGGTTCCATCGCGACCAGGGACAGGAGCTGGAGCAGGTGATTCTGCACCATGTCCCGGAGGGCGCCACTCGAGTCGTAGTAGCCCCCCCTCCCGGCGACGCCCAGGTCCTCTGCCACGGTGATCTGGACGTGGTCAACATAGCGGCGGTCCCACAGAGGCTCGAAGATGCTGTTGCCGAAGCGAAATGCCAGGATGTTCTGAACAGTCTCCTTGCCCAGGTAATGGTCGATTCGGTAGACCTGGTCTTCGCGAAACACCTCCAACACCTGACGGTTCAAACCCCGAGCGCTCTCGAGATCGCGGCCGAACGGTTTCTCAATGATGATCCTTGTCCACCCTTCCCCACCCGGAGAAGCGAGGCCCGCCTCACCGAGCAACCGCCCAATCCCCGCGTACGCGGTCGGCGGAGTCGCCAGATAGAAGAGGCGATCCCCGCTGGTGCCGACGGTCTGATCGATGCGGGCGAGGAGATCCCGGAGCTTGACATAGCCCTCCGGATCATCGAAGGAGGCCGCAAGATAGTGAATAGCCTCGGCCAGCGGGTCCCACACCTCGGAGCGAATCGGCCCGAGTCGGGAAAACTGCTCGACCGCCTTCCGCATCTCTCGGCGAAAGCCGTCCTGCCCCAAATCCCGCCTGGCCACCCCAACAATGGAAAAGTAGCGAGGCAGCAACCCCTGCGCGCCAAGCGCGTAGAGGGCCGGGATCAACTTCCGCGCCGTGAGGTCGCCGGAGGCGCCGAAGATCACGACCGTGCAGGCGTCCGGGACTGAATAGGACGGGGCTTCGCTCGGGAGGGAGACTTTCCCTCTGACTCGCGTCTCCATCACCGTCCCTATTTCTTCCGGACCGCGTGCCCGCCAAACTCGTTGCGAAGCGCGGCGAGGAGTTTGTTCCCGAACGACTCTTTTTGCCGGGAGCGGAAGCGTTCCATGAGGGAAAGGGTGAGCACCGGAGCCGGCACGTCGGTGTCAATGGCCTGGGCGACGGTCCAGCGCCCCTCCCCCGAATCCTCCACATATCCTTCGATCCCGCTGAGCTTCGGGTCCTTCTCCAACGCGGCCTGGGCCAGCTCGAGGAGCCAGGAACGCACCACGCTGCCGTGGTTCCAGAGCCCGGCGATCCGGGCCAGGTCAAGGCTAAACCCGGAGGCGTTGAGGATCTCGAACCCCTCGGCATAGGCCTGCATCATCCCGTACTCGATCCCATTGTGGACCATCTTCACGAAGTGGCCGCTGCCGCTTCGGCCCGTATAGAGGTAGCCATCCTCCGGGGCCAGCGTTTTCAGGAGTGGCTCGACCCGGTCAAACGCCGCGCGGTCCCCGCCGACCATGAGGCAGTAGCCGACGGCGAGCCCCCAGATGCCGCCGCTCGTCCCGGCGTCCAGGTAATAAATGCCCCTGCCGGAGAGGGCCTCTGCCCGGCGCATTGAATCCTTGAAGTTCGAATTCCCGCCATCGACAAGAATGTCCCCCGAGGCAAGATGAGGGACGAGGGAATTGACCGTGTCCTCGACCGGCGCGCCGGCAGGCACCATCATCCAGATCGCCCGCGGCAGTTCGAGCCTTTTCGCCAGTTCGGCGAACGACGCTGCCCCCGTGGCGCCCGCCTCGACGTGTCGCTTCACGGCCTCGGGGTCACGATCATAGACCACCAGACGATGCGCCCCTTTGAGCAGGCGAAAGACCATGTTGCCGCCCATTCGTCCCAGGCCGATCATCCCGATTTCCATGGTCGCCTTCCCCCTTTTCGTAGCTATCCCAGCGCCTGATCGACGATTTGGCGGAGCCTCGTGAGCCCGGCCGGCACTTCCTTCCCTAGGTGCACCCTCAACGCGCGGCGCCCCCGCTCGGCCAGGACCTGAAAGTCCCCCCGCGCCTGTGCAGCCTTCACGACCCCAAACGTATACTTCTGGCCCGGCACGCGAAGATCCTCTCGGTCATCGCAGGTGATCTGCAGGAAGACCCCCGAGTTGGGCCCTCCTTTGTATGCCTGCCCCGTCGAGTGGAGGAAGC
>JACOUJ010000087.1 GCA_016177865.1 Candidatus Rokuibacteriota bacterium | reverse complement strand
CTTGACCAGCTTCCAGTCGAAGCCCCTACCGTCCCCCGCCCAGCGGGGAATCACGTGGAGGTGGAAGTGGGGAACGGACTGGAAGGCCGCACGGCCGTTGGCCTGGAGCAGATTGAGGCCATCGGGCTTGAGCGCAACGCGAATGGCGTGGGCCAGCCGCTTGGCAGTGGCGATCGCCGCCTGGAGGTCCTCCACCGGGGTATCCCAGATGGTCTCGGCGTGGACCGTGGTCGCCACGAGGCAGTGCCCCTCGTTCAGAGGGTTGATATCCATGAAGGCGAAGCTCTTCGGGTCCTCGTAGAGCTTGAACGAGGGGATCTGGCCATCCCGGATCTTACAGAACACGCACTCCGCGTTACTCACCTTTTCATTCCTCCTTACCAGGAGTCAGGGGGTGCCCAGCGAGCGCCTCAATAAATAATGGGTTCGTGATAGCGGCCGAAGACCTGGCGGTAGACATCGGAAATCTCCCCGAGGGTCACGGACTCCTTCACCGCATCGATCAGAATCGGCATCAGATTCTTCCCATCTCGCGCCGCGTCGGCAATGCGGGTCAAGTGTCGTTCCACTGCCGCGCCGCTGCGGGAAGCTTTCACCTGTCTCACCCGCTCCATCTGCTCCCGCTCGACCGCTTCGTCAATCCTGAGGTAGTGAATCGAGGTCTCCTCCTCCTGGACAAATTTATTGACTCCTACCGTGGCGATTTCCCCCCGATCCTCCCGAAGCTTGTCCCGGTAGGCTGTCTCGGCGATCTCGCGCTGAGGGTAGCCCAACTCGATCGCCCGAATGATCCCGCCGAGCTCGTCAATCTTCCTCAAGTACTCCCAGACCTTCGCTTCCATCTGATCGGTGAGCCACTCGACATAGTAGCTCCCCCCCAGCGGGTCCACGACGCTGGCAACTCCAGACTCCTCGGCGATGATCTGCTGGGTCCTCAGGGCCACGGTCACCGCCTGCTCGGTCGGAAGCGCCCAGGTCTCGTCGTAAGAGTTGGTGTGGAGGGACTGGGCCCCGCCCAGGATAGCCGCGAGCGCTTGGAGGGCGACGCGCACCACATTATTCAGCGGCTGCTGGGCGGTGAGGGAGACGCCGGCGGTCTGGGCATGGGTGCGCAGGCGAAGGGACTCGGGCTGAGTCGCGCCGAAGCGGTCTCGCATGATCCGGGCCCACAGCCGCCTCGCCGCCCGGAGCTTGGCGATCTCTTCAAAGAAATCGTTGTGAATGTCAAAAAAGAAGGAGAGCCGCGGCGCAAAGCGATCCACGTCGAGCCCCCGGTCCACGCACGCCTGGACGTACCCGATCCCATCGGCCAGGGTGAAGGCCAGCTCCTGGATCGCGTTGGCGCCGGCCTCGCGGATGTGGTAGCCCGAGATCGAGACTGGATGCCATCGCGGGACGTGGTCAGACGTGAACTCGATCATGTCTGTCACGATGCGGACCGCGGGCTCCGGCGGGCAGATCCACTCCTTCTGGGCAATGAACTCCTTCAGCATGTCGTTCTGGATGGTTCCGCCGAGCCGTTCCCATGGGACGCCCTGCTTCTCCGCGACGGCGAGATACATCGCCAGGATCACTGAGGCCGTGCAGTTGATCGTCATAGACGTGGTGACGTCACCCAGCGGGATGCCGTCGAAGAGGCGCTCCATGTCATCCAGGGTGGAGACGGAGACCCCCTCGCGCCCAACCTCTCCCCTGGCCCGCGGGTGGTCGGCATCGTACCCCATCAGGGTCGGCATGTCGAAGGCGGTGGAGAGGCCGGTCTGCCCGTGGGCTAAAAGAAACTTGAAGCGGCGGTTGGTGTCCTCAGGGCGGCCGAACCCCGCGAACATCCGCATGGTCCAGAGGCGTCCCCGGTACATCGTCGGATACACGCCCCGCGTGAAGGGAGATTCACCGGGGAAGCCAAGCTTCGCGAGGTAATCGAAGTCGCCGAGGTCTGCCGCGGCGTACAGGCGCTCCCGTGGAAGACCCGACAGGCTCTCGAAATTCGCGCGGCGCTCAGGACTCTTCTCGAGGGATGGCTGCAGAACCTCGCGCTCCCACCGTTCTTGGGCTTCTTGGATCGCTTTGAGCTCCTGTTCGCGCATCATCGGAGGTCGAGCAGGTGGCGCGCGATGACGAGTTTCTGGATCTGCGAGGTCCCCTCGTAGATCTGGGTGATCTTGGCGTCCCGGAAGAAGCGCTCCATCGGGTAGTCTTTGATATAGCCATAGCCGCCATGCACCTGGATGCCGTCGGTGGTCACGCGCATCGCCATCTCCGAGGCGTAGAGCTTGGCCATCGCCGCAGCGACGCCATAAGGCTCGCCGCGATCCTTGAGGGTCGCGGCCCTCAGCACCAGCAAGCGGGCTGCTTCGATCTGGGTGGCCATGTCAGCCAACATCCACTGGACCATCTGGTGCTGAGCAATCGGGACATCAAACGACTTCCGCTCCTTGGCATAGTTGAGCGAGGCCTCGTAGGCGCCCTGGGCGATCCCGATCGCCTGGGCCGCGATCCCGATTCGCCCGCCGTCCAGCGTCGCCATCGCGATCTTGAATCCTTCCCCCTCCTTGCCGAGCCGGTGCGCCTCGGAGACGCGACATTCGTCGAATAGGAACTCGGCGGTGTCCGAGGCCCGGAGCCCGAGCTTGTCTTCGACCTTGGGCACAAGAAATCCGGGCGTCCCCTTCTCGACCAGAAACGCGCTGATCCCGCGGTGACCCTTGGCCCGGTCGGTCTGGGCAAAGACGAGGGCAACGGCCGCCTCACGGCCATTCGTCACGAAGAGTTTCCGGCCTCTCAAGACGTAGTGATTCCCGTCCCGGACCGCGGTCGTGTTCTGATTGCTGGCGTCGGAGCCCGCCTGGGGCTCCGTCAGGGCGAAGCAGCCGAGGCCTTTCCCCGAGGCGAGAGGAACGAGGAGGCGTTCCTTCTGCTCTTCGGTCCCGTACTTCAAGAGCGGGTCGCAGACGAGGGAGTTGTTGACCGACATGACCGCCGCGTGGGAGGCGCAGGCCCGGGCCACTTCCTCGAGAGCCACGACATAGCTCACGGTATCGGCCCCACTGCCGCCGTGGCGGTCCGGGATGAAGATCCCCATGAGTCCGAGCTCACCCATGCGGCGGACCGTCTCGTGAGGGAAGCGCCCTTCCCGGTCGAGCTGGGCCGCGATGGGCATGACCTCCTTCTCGGCAAACTCCCGAGCGAGGTCCCGGATCATCCGCTGCTCGTCGCTCAACTCGATCCTCATCTTTTTCCTCGGTCTGGCCCGAGGGGCTCCAGCGAGCGCCTCATGGCGAGCCGTGTCGCCGTGCGCAGCGCAGGGCGGGGCGGAGCGCGCCGGCCCGAAGGCGCTGACCT
>JACOUJ010000086.1 GCA_016177865.1 Candidatus Rokuibacteriota bacterium | reverse complement strand
GGGAAGGAGCGGGGGGACGGCAAAATACCAGAAGAACATCCACACGAGAAGCGGCACGTTCCGGAAGAACTCGACGTAGAAGGCGGCCAGGGCGCGGAGCGGCCGAAACGGGACCGTGCGGAGCGCCCCTGAAAGAACCCCGAGCGCCGAAGCCAGGAGCCAGCCCAGGGCTGAAATCTCAAGCGTGGTCAGAATCCCCTGGAGGAGCCACTGCCCGGACTGGCCCCTCCAGAGGACCGACCAATCGAATTGGTAGGTCATTTGAGGGAGGGGGAGTCCCAACCCACTCCCCCTCCAATCCCCCCCACCTGGGTCCGGGCCGGCCGCGTGCCCAACAAGTGACTTGACGCTTCTTACTTACTTCGGCACGGACTGGTAGATCATGAACTTCTTGATCTGTGAGTCCATGAGGTACGGCAGCTCGCTATTCGGCCCGAACCACTTCTCGTAGATCTGGAAGAGCTTCCCGGAATCAATCCCCTCAATCAGCCCGTTGTTGACGACAGCCCGGAAATCAGAATCGCCCTTCCTGAGCGCCATCCCGTACGGCTCGTAGGAGTAGAAGTCACCGACGATGTCCCAGGCCGCGGGATTCGGGGCCTTCGCCTTCAGTCCAGCGAGCTGGATGCCATCGTTCGTGTACGCATCCACCTGCCCCTGGGCCAGCGCCTGGAAGCCCGACGGCTGATCCGGAAATTCTCGGAGCTGGGCGGTGGGGACCCGCTCGCGGATGATCCTGGCGTTCGTGGACCCCTGCTGTGCGGCGATGCGCTTCCCGCCGATATCCTGGATCCCCTTGATTGGGCTCCCCTTCTTCACCAGGAATTGAGCGCCCGTCACGAAAAAGGTAAGGCTGAAGTCCACACTGTCGCGACGGGTGCGGGTGTCGGTCATCGTCCCCGCGATCAGGTCGACGGCGCTCGAAGAAAGGAGCGGGATCCGAGTCGCCGGCGTGGACTCTTTTTTCTCTAGCTTCACCGGCTTGCCGACCTTCTCCGAGACCTTCGGCAAGACAAGCTGCTCGACCAGATCGATGGAAAACCCGACCCACTCGTTTCGGCTGTTGACGTAGGCGAATGGCGGTGAGCCGGTGCGCGTGCCGATGGTGAGCGTGCCGGTGCGGGCGATCTTCTCCAGGGTCGTCTCGGCGAATGCGGGGGTGCCCGCGAGGCCGAGGATCACGGCCCCAAGGATGACGAACAGTGCCCAACGTTTCATGATCGCTTCCTCCTCTGTCCGAGAGGGCGCCCTCTCGGGGTTAATGGACCAGGATCTTCGAAAGGAAATAGCGGGTCCGTGTCTCTTTCGGGTTCGAGAAGAACGTCTCCGGCGTGCCTTCCTCCACGATCCGCCCTTCGTCCATGAAGATGATCCGATGGGCCACCTTCTTCGCAAATCCCATCTCGTGGGTGACGACCAGCATCGTCATCCCTTCTTGGGCCAATGGCCAGCGCGCGGGCGATAGCGACCCGCTGCTGCTGCCCGCCGGAGAGCCGGGCGGGGTAGGCAGAGGCCTTGTCCGGGATCCCGACCTTGACCAGGAGATTCCCGGCGATCCGCTCCGCCTCACTGTGATCGAGGCCCCGAACCTTTACCGGCGCAAGCGTGATGTTCTGAAGGGCGGTCATATGGGGGTAGAGGTTAAGGGATTGAAAGACCATCCCGATCTCAGCCCTGAGCCGGGGGAAGTCCACGCCCGATCCGCTGATATCCGTTCCGTCCACGGTGATCGTGCCCGACTGGATGGACTCCAGGCGGTTGACGCACCGGATCAACGTGGATTTCCCCGAGCCCGAGGGACCGCAGATCACCAAGACCTCCCCGGTCGCGACCTCGAGATCAACGTCCCGGAGGACGTGGAGGTCGCCGAACCACTTATTCACCTTGCGGAACGCAATGATGGGCGCCACCGCGTGGACGATATCACACCCCCCCTCCACCCTTCAAGGGCTAGCGACCATGCTATGATGTCGCTCGTATGGACGCTGAATTTCTCGCCATGGGCCTCAGCGCCATCGGGACCGGAATCCTCTTCGGCTACGTGATCCAGCGTGGCGGCTTTTGCCTGACCCGGGGCCTTTCGAATCTCTTCATCATGGGAGATGCGACGATCGCGAGGGCTTACGTGCTGGCCGTCCTGGTTGCCGCCCTGGGGATCCACGCGCTGTCGTCCCTCGGCTTTCTCGAGATCCCCATCCGCCCTTTCCACTGGGTCTCCAACCTCGCCGGCGGCTTCATCTTCGGCGTGGGAATGATCCTCTCCGGCGGGTGCGCCGGAAGCTCCTGGTATCGAGTAGGCGAGGGCGCGCTGGGGGCCTGGACTGTCGTGCTCGGGTTCGCGATGGGAGCCACCGCGACCAGCGTCGGAGTGCTTGTTCCGCTCCGAAGGCTCCTCCAAACACAGGAGATTCTGATCCGCGACCAGCCCCCAACCCTCGCGACCCTGGCGGGCGTCAGCCCATGGGTCGTCATCGTCGTCTTGGGGCTGGCCGCCGTGTTCTGGCTTTGGAGGAGCCCGCAAGCGCCGGAGAGCGGCAAGTGGAACTGGCCGGTCACTGGATTCATGGTCGGCCTGCTCATTGCCCTCGGGTGGTACGCCTCCTCATTCGGGGAGACGCCGACCGGGATCACGTTCGCCATCAACACCAGCCATGTCTTCACGTATCCCCTCATCCGTTTCCCCAACCGGGTCAACTGGAGCATGCTACTTTTGATCGGAGTCGTGGTCGGGGCCTTCTTCGCCGCCTGGCGGAATGGTGAGTTCGCCTGGAAGCTGCCCAAGGGGTTCACCATTGTGCAGCTCCTGGTAGGCGGGCTCATCATGGGGATAGGGGCCATCCTGGCTGAGGGATGCAACATCACGCAGGGATTGACGAACTCGGCCACCCTGGCGCTCGGAAGCCTCGTGGCCTTCAGCGCGATGATTCTCGGCGCGTGGGTCACCGTCCGGCTGATGTTTCTCCGCGGCTCCTGAGCAAGAAAGAAAGGGGGCGGAATTGTCCGCCCCCTTCCAACCGACCTCGACAGCTACTTCGCGATGACGATCCCGTGGGGATCCGGCTTGGGGCTCACGATCCCCGGGACCTCGGGGAACCCCACCTTGATGGTTGAGACCTTCTGGTTCTTCACCGTATCAATCACGTCCACCGCGTGAGCCTCACGGCTCGTCACCCAAAGCTCCTTTTCGTCCGGAGAGAGGTCAAGGATATCGGGGAGCTTCGAGACCGGGATCTTGGCCACCACTTTGCGAGTGGCGGTATCAATCACGGCGACGAAGTCCTCCTTCCGGACACTCACGTAGGCCTTCTTGCCGTCCTTGGTGAGGACGATCCCGTGGGTGTCCGCCCCGATCTTGATCTCACCAGTGACTTTATCCTCGGCCGTGTTGATGATGGAGACGATGCTATCCCCGCCTTCGGTCACCCAGACCTCCTTGCCGTCCGGAGTCAGCGTGGTCCCCATGGCGTCTTTCCCGGCAAAGAGCTTCTTGGTTGTCTCACCGGTCGCCACATTGATGACATAAACATCACCGGACCCACCGTTGGAGACGTAGGCCTTCTTCCCGTCCTTGCTGAAGGCCACCAGCATGGGTTTGGATCCCACCTTGATGGTCTTTGTTACGATTCTCATCCCCAGATCGACGACGCTCACCGTATCTTCCTGGACATTTGCAGTCCAGAGGGATTTCCCGTCGGGGGAGAGGGTGACCCCGTGGCATCCCTTCCCTGTGGGGATCACCGCGACTTCCTTCTTGGCTGCTGTGTCAAAGATGGACACGGACCCACCGCCGACATTCGCCGTGTACAGATACTTACCGTCCGGGGAGAGGATCGCGTTGTGCGGGCGCCCCTGACTGATCTTGACGGTGTCGAGGACCTTTTTGCTCTGTCCGTCAATAATCGTAATCGTGTCTTCACCCTGGTTGGTGATGTACACCGTGTACGCCAGGGCCGGCGTCGCCGCCAGAAGGATTGACAGGGCCACGAGGCCGATTCTCAGCGTGCGCATAGCTCCTCCTTGGTGGGTTAGCTGGAGAACTTTACGGGCTGGGAGGTTTCCCAGCGCTGCCCCTCACT
>JACOUJ010000085.1 GCA_016177865.1 Candidatus Rokuibacteriota bacterium | reverse complement strand
GCGGAAGCATATCGGGTTCGTTGTTGACTACACGGTGGGCGTGGCCACCAAGGACAAGGCCAAGCAGGACAAGGCGGTCAATGACCTCGTCCAGTACACCCAGGACTTCGGCGCCTTCTTGAGCTCGGCCAACCCCAACCTGCCGAAGGACGTGGTTGCCGATCTGGTCAAGAGCCACGTCCTGACCCTCAAGGATGTCATCGATGCCCAGGCGGCCAGGGACTGGCAGAAGGTCTATCCGGCCCTGCGCGCGGCCGCGGCCCACATGCAGATGATCGCGGATCCATTGGCTGACGCCATCGCGAAACAGTTCCCCGCAAAGTTCGCGGCTCGTTAGGGCAAGAGCAGCTTTCCGCGACCGGGGCCGAATCTTCCGGCCCCGGTCGTTATTTTTTCTGAGACGCGTGGCGTTCGGGCCGGAGCGTCAGATGAAAAAGAGTTCTGGAAAGAGTAGACTGATGGTGTCGTGAGTGTCGGTCGCCCCCTCCCCGAAGTCATTGACGAGCCCGAGACTGTCGTCGGCCCCCCCTGGATGACCATCCTTCACAACTGCAACTGCCACACCTTTGAGGAAGTCGCGCGCCAGCTCATGAAAGCGATTGGCTGCTCGGAGGCCGAAGGATGGGAGATTGCCCGGCAGGTCCACAACACCGGCAAGGCCGTGGTCCGGGTGGGGAGCGAGGAGGAGTGCGTTCGGGCCGGCAACATCCTGGCCGAGATCGGCCTGAATGTGACGGTGATGCAATCCTAGGGCAGGCCCTCTATTCTTCGGTCTTCGGAGGCGGGGTCAGGAGGAGCCAGTCGTTCGGGGGGCCCAGGTCGGGCTGGTCCGGTCTTTCGGTCGTGAGGGTGCGATTTCGGCTGGCAGAGAACCAGACGTACCCTGGGGGATTCAGATCAGCTTCAGGTGCCTCCAGGATGTCATCGTCCTTCTCGCCCCCCTCACCGCGGGCAGCTCGCTCCTGGCGCTTGGCTTCCTGCTTGGCCTTGCGGACCTCTTCTTTCCTTCGCTTGTCCCCTCGATAAAAGGTGCGCCGTGCCATCAGTCCTCCTTGGTTGCCCCTCTTTATATCACATCGGCCCGCAAGGAGCCAGTCGTAAGGGGCGTCTGCACTCCCTCGTCTTTCTCGCGGCATGCTTGGCTTGACAGTGCGCCGAGACAGGACTAGCATCGCCCGGAGACACTTGAATGAACTTTCGCTTGAGTCCGGACGATGAGGCACTCAAGGCTCGTGTCGCGCAGGTGGCTGAGACGCGGCTTCGCCCCCGCGCGCAGTCTTGGGGGGAACGAGACGAGCTGAACTGGGAGCTGGCCAAGGCCCTGGGAGACGAGGGGCTCTTCGGCCTTCTCTTTCCGACCGAGTACGGCGGGGCCCTCAGCGGCCCCTTCCGCGCCACGACCCTCTACCTGGTTCGCGAGGAGCTGGCGCGCACGTGTGTGGCGGCGGAGGAACTCTTCGCTGTTCAGGGTCTGGGCGGCTATCCAATCCTCCTTGCGGGGAACGACATCCAGAAGCGTTGCTATCTCCCTCCCCTGGTCCGGGGGGAGCAGGTCCCGACCTTCGCGCTGACCGAGCCTGGGGCTGGCTCCGATCCTGCGGCCCTCAGCACCATGGCCCGGCGCGACGGAGGCGACTATGTCCTCAACGGGACGAAGTGCTTCATCTCAAACGCTCCCGATGCCCAAACGAATGTCGTCTTCGCTTCGACGGAGCCTCAAGCCGGAAGGCGTGGGCTCTCGGCCTTGATCGTTGAGCGAGACACCCCGGGACTTGTGGGCCGTCCGATGCACACGTTGGCGCCCCACGTCATTGGCGAGCTCACGTTTGAAGACTGCCGGGTCCCGCGCAGTCACCTCCTCGGCGAGGAAGGCGACGGTTGGCGCATCGCGATGGAAACACTCGATCTCTTCCGCGCCTCGGTCGGCGCCCAGGCCCTCGGCCTGGCCCAGGCCGCGCTGGTTCTCTCCATCGAATACGCTCGCGCGCGGCGCCAGTTCGGCCAGCCCATCGCCAGTTACCAGGCCATCCAGTTCAAGCTGGCCGACATGGCCACAGAGCTTGAGGCCGCCCGCTTGCTCGTCTATTCGGCTGCATGGGAGTGGGACCACGGATCGAAATTGAGCCCCGCGGCCTCCTCCATGGCCAAGCTCTACGCCACGGAAATGGCCGGTCGGGTCGTTGACCAAGCGGTCCAGATCCACGGGGGTCTCGGCGTCTTGCGTGGTCATCCGGTGGAGCGCCTCTACCGCGAGGCTCGGGCCCCCCGCATTTATGAAGGCACTTCAGAGATCCAGCGCCTGATCATTGCGCGCGAGCTTCTCAGGAACCTCTGAGCGGGTCAGGGGGAGGTCTGTCATGCAGAGACTTGGATTCATCGGGACAGGCGGGATGGGGAGGCCGATGGCGGCCAATCTCCTCAAGGCTGGATTTACGCTCACCGTCCACGACGTGCGGCGCGAGGCCACGGCGCCTCTGGAGGAGCAGGGAGCAAAGGTCGCTCACTCTCCTCGGCAAGTCGCTGAGCAGAGTGACGTGGTTCTCTCCATGCTCCCCGTGAACGAAGCCGTCCACGCGGTTGCCGCGGGACCGGGGGGATTGACCGAGACCCTGGCCGGAGCCAGAGTCTGGATTGATTTCTCAAGTGTTGATCGAAACACGATCCTCCGGGCGGAGGCGGCCCTCAGACCGAAGGGG
>JACOUJ010000083.1 GCA_016177865.1 Candidatus Rokuibacteriota bacterium | reverse complement strand
GATCATGCGAAGCCGGCGCTGGTCATGGATCGCGCTTGGTGTCGGAATCCTTGCTGGCGGAATTGCTCTCGGGCTCTTGGCCGTCCTCCAAGGGGGGCCGACGACGGACAGACGACCAGGCGCGGCCCTCTACCGCGCCCACTGCGCCACGTGTCACGGGGTGAGCGGCCGCGGAGATTCGTGGCGGGCTCGCCTTCTTTTCCTTCGTCCGGGAGACCTCACCGATCCGAAGGCGATGCGTGCCCTCCCGGATGATTTTCTGTTTCAGATCATCAAGCACGGCGGCTCGAGCTTCGGGAAACCCGGCATGCCGTCGTTCGGCTTCCACCTCACCGACGAGGAGATTCGCGTCATCGTCATCTACATGAGGACACTCGGCGTCTCCAATCCTAGCTCGGACTTGAAAAGGTGAGTTCGTTTATGATTCGTCCTGCGATTCTTCTCCCTCGCTGTGGTCGCTGACGAAAAGGCTGAGTTGAGCTTCACTTCTTGAATGTTTGGACGATGTCTTACCAACCTTCCTTGCGATAAGTGCATTGACATCAAGCCTCCCCTTTTGCTTCTCAAAGGCCCTCTCAAGCGCTTCAGAAAAGAGGCATTTCCAGGAATCCTGCTCGAACCGCTCCCCAAATAGAGGGGAACGTAGCTTGCGGACTAATTGCTCCTCCCGCTCCTGAGGGATGACGAGATACTTGCGGACCCGGGACTCTACGTTCGATCCCCGTTTGAGCGCCTCCGTCATCGAGGTTGTTGCTTCGACTTCAAAGACGGCCTCTACCAGATCGCCTTGAAACCATAACACATCAATCTGTTCGACCTCCTCGATATTGTCGGCATTCTCCAGACCACGCAACGAGCCTCGGGAAACATATTCCCGGAGGTCCCCCTCCCGACCTGAGAAGGCTTCGGCCAGTGGATCGCCTTGCTCCCGCCGGCCGATCCAGATTTCATAGCCTTGGGCCTTCCCGATCTCGGCCAAAATGGCAATCATCCGAGTATGCAATCGCCGGATTTTGTCCTGGTAGTATTCAGGCCTTATCATCCATTCGCCGCGCCCTACCGGCCTGGCATACGCCTGAAGCGCCTCTTTGATGCTTGTGGAGTCGGTGGTCAGGGCATTCGGGAACTCTTCGCTGATCGCCTTCCACATGTCCGTAAAAGTCACCCGGCCCCGCTCCTGGAGCTTCCGCAAAACTGTCTGCTCAACTCGTTCGGACAGGGGCACCGTTTCCAGGTGGGGCACGCTTGACGGATCTTGAAACCACCAACCTCTTCCCTCTACGCCGCCGATGTGCATTTGAACCAATTTGAATTCCCGGTCGAGGTGCTTTTCCAGGACGGTCCGAATATCAAGCCCTGTACGGAGCTCTGAGAAATAACCGTTGCGCGCCAGTTCCGGATCAATAGCGTTGATGAGGACTGTGTAAGGCGTTTCCTCGCCTCGCTCGGCCAGCACGCGCTTCGCCGTTTCCACGACGATCCGTTCGAACCGAGCGGCGTCAATCTCCTCTGGAGGAACCGCCGCGCCCGGCGTGGCCGGTTTATGGAATCGAAGATAAAAGTCACCCTGAGCAGAGCCGAATGGTTGGAGCATTGCCTTGGCTGACACCTGGCCGAGTGGCTGGTGGTGAATTTTCTCGAAATCGAAACCCGCCATAACGCCAGCGTACATCGTCGCGTTTCGAACCTTGAATGTCGGGTTGTGAAAGGTCAAGGTCAAATGACCGTCCGATCTGAGCACTTCGTACATCATCCTAAAAGCGTTACGGAGAAGGGCATGATAAACGTCAAAGGTCTTTTGCTGACGCTCGTTGCGAACGATCTCTTTTGCCAGGACTCGATTTATGTACCCCTTGTCTTTCTTGAGCCACGCGACCCAGAGATAGGCCAGTTCTCCATACTGCACTGAGGCGTCGTAGGGTGGGTCAGTAAAGATATAGTCCACGCAGGAACTGTGCCGTTCCGTCATTGTTCTCATCAGATCTACTGAATCACCGCAATGAACGTACACATCAGCGCGACCCGCGAGTATATCTTCGACGGACCGACCAAAACGGACCTGGGCGAAAAATCTGCTGGATTCCTCTTTCGCTCTAAGGAGGCCCTGATGTCCTATGACAGCGCTTTCGAACTTGTCCCAGACATTTTGCTCCATGAAGCCTGGCGCGTGCCAATAACTTTGTTGCGTCCAACCAGTGGACGAGAAAGGTGTGTGGTGACTAGTTGGAGATGGATTGCTGATCGCAATCATCCGGCTGCACAGATGCACCATTGAGGTGAAGGCTACTTTTAGGAAATCCCGAAGGTCGCGCCGGGATTCCGCCTCGATGGCCTCCATGAGCCACGCAAGCGCTATTAGGTTTCGTCTGGTAAATAGCTCGTCAAGGGATTCATACCGTTGTTTTTCTTTAAACGGGGTCCCGTCAGGATAGTAGAGGCGGTTACGTGGATACCACGCCTTGATCCGCATGCTCTCGATCTTCCGAAGGAGAGCACGGTCAGACGAATTCGGACCGCAATCTCGATCCTTCCGGTCGCCACATCGAGGACACTCCTCGTAGCGAATCTCAACGCACCGACCCTTTTCCCAGACGGCGCAGGAAAACGGGAATGTGTTCCGGCAACTTCGACAACCGGTTTCGTAAAGCTCTACGATACGGTTCTTTGCACGTGCTCCGACTCGTTCGAAGGCTTGCCGCAACTGCCGTAAATCCACGGGTTTCAGCGTCAGCCGGATAATTTCGGCCGCAATCGGGAGGAGATCGCAGACAATAGCTTTTCGGCCTGCTTTGAGCGCCTCCATTGCAACCACGCCACTTCCGGCAAAGGGATCGAGCACGATCCCTCCTTCCGGGCAGTAGGCCTTGATGTATTCGGCCACAACGTTCCAGGTCTTCCTCGCCCAGAACTTGTGCCAGACGTACATGGGCGTGTGAGACAGTGGTGGGATTTGTCGGTCTATATGATTGACGGGGCGGGCGACGGAAGGAGTAGGTGCGCCTCGAACGCGCCGCCTAAGTGTCATGAAAGAGCGTGGGCGACCCGCTTTGCGATTTCGAGGGCGGCGGCAATCCGGATGATTTTGACCGAGTTCAATCCTTTGATGCCTAGAAAGTCTCCCATGTCCTGGCCGAAAAGTCCGGGGAGTGAGCCAAATCTAGCAATCAGATCCTCAGCAATGACTCTTGGCGAATGGCCTCGAATTCCAGAACCAATAATCTCCGCGAGAAGGTCTGCGTCGGTGGGACCCTGGAGCTGCGGCTCTGGTTTGGGAGGAGGCTGCAAGGAAGTAAACAGATCGGGCTCGGCTTCTGGGGCGGTCTTCAGTGAGCTTGAGCGATAGAGTCGTCGTCCGATTTCTATGGCGGCGAGGATGCGGCCCGCTTTCCTTCGACCCAGGCCAGGAATTCTCGCCAGATCGTCAACGGTTGCTCGCCGGTGAATGCCATGGAGTCCCACATACTCGTCAAGGATCGCGTTCGCAATGGCGAGGGCGGGACGACCAGGAGTACCTGCTCCAATCAAGATCGCTAGCAGCTCGTCCTGTTTGAGCGCGTGCGCGCCCATCTCGATGAGCTTCCCTCCAGGATGGCGCCATGTTTGGGCTTCTTGCTGAGAAGGCTCAGAAAGTGAGAGCGAAGCGGACGCGACTCGTCGAGTCACGCGCTTATTCTATCCGCTGCGGGATAAGAGGGCAACAATTTCGGTCCGGGCCCTCTTCCAAGGTTGCTGGGGAGGGTTGGCAGTTGTGACTATGCTACGCCAGACTCACTAAAAGCTGTGGCCGTGGGTGAGGATATGCAGATATCCCAGGACGCCGCCAGCCGCCAGGGCAAGGAGGCCGAGGGCCACGTTGATCCTGAGCCAGCCTGAAGTTACCGCGCCGCGGCCTCGAAGAAGGCTCACGACTGCGAGGGACAGGAGAGCGCCGAAGCACGAAAGCTTGAAGATCAGGAGCGCGACGTACGGCTTGCCGTACGGCCCCTCAAGCATTTCCCGAAGGTCATCCGGTGTGATGAGGCGACCGGGGGGCGTGTTGAAAAGAAGGTTGTAGACGCCGGTCAAGAGGAGCACGATCAGGCCCAGGCCGTTCCAGCCGAGGAGGATCCAGGAAACGTTTTCCAAGGGCAGGGCCGGCTCACTCCGTCGGAGCGAGAGGACGCTCAGAAAGGCGAGCCCCCCGATCCAGATGGCAGCCCCGAGGAGGTGGATCCCCCTCGCGGAGAGGTTCAGAACATTTCGTCGGGTAAAAACGGATGCCCCGCCTAACGGCAGCGAGCCTGGGGGGGTCCGTCCCACCTGTTCCAGAATATCCACAATCCCCGTGACCGGCCCTGAGACCTGAATCCGGAGAATCCAGGGCCCAGGCATGGGAAAGCGCACGACTCCGGCATAGACGCCAGGGGTCCCTTCGGGCTCCAGGGGAAGTCGGCGCACGGGATGAAGCCCGGGCATGATGGGCATGTCCCCCTGGATCACCACCTGGGCGCCATCCACGGGGTTACCATTCGAGACCCGAAACACGCCGATCAGATAGCGTCGTTCCAGGGGAGAGGCCTGGGTCCTGGTATCCGGCACCACCTGAATCCACGCCCCCTCCTTCTCCTCCCGCGCGACAGGGGCTGGATTTGGCGGGGGGAATTGCCGGGAAGACCCTGGTCCGACTGTGTCAGCCCAGCCAGAACTAGGGCACAGCCAAATCAGGAAGGGGACAGCGAGGAGGACCCTGGCGCTTTCCCTTTCACGGCAGATCCGCCATCCCATGAGGAGCCTTCCCCACCGAGAGTGGGCAGCGTCAGGACGCCTTGAACAACCAAACGACTTCGCACGATCAAAGACGCGGGATCAAGCCATGGGTCACGGCGGTCGTGCCGATGATCCAAACGCCCAGGACCAGAGAGGCCAGGCCGGTCGCAAGGCGCAAGGGATCGGCCAAGCGCCCCATCCGGCCCAGCGAGAGAAACGAGAGCCCGATGAGCGTCGAAAGGAGAACCATCCCCAGGATGGAGCCGAAGCCAAAGGTGAGGAGATAGAGGAGCCCCCCAGCGAGCGAGGTGATCTGAGAGGCCACGAGGATCATGAGGGCCCCGCTCCCCTCGAGCCCGTGGACCATACCGACGAGGAAGGAGCGGCCGTGGCGCCGAACGGCGTGAACGTGCCCATGAGCGGGGCTGTCACGGTGTGAGTGGAAGTGGACGTGCGGGTCCCCTGAATGCCGATGAGGATGGACGTGGACCCGCTTCCGTCGGTACCCCAGGACGACCCCCGCCCCGAGGAGGACCAGGATCACCCCGACTGCCAACTCAAACGAAACGCCCAGCCCAGGGGGGATCGTAAGCCTGAGGCCGAGGACCACGGCCCCCACGGCGAGGAGGGTCGCGGTGTGGCCGATCCCCCAGACGAGCCCGACGGCCGTGGACCGCCAAAGGCGCTGCTCCTGGCTCACGATGGTGGAGACCGCGATGACGTGATCGGCCTCCAGGGCGTGACGAAGACCCAGGGCGAAACCGATGAAAAGGAACGCCAACGTTGATTCCATCATGAGCTCTCTTACGTCTCCCGCTCGCGGAGATCAATTGTATCACGGCAATGCTCGATCAGGTCGCGTTTCAACGTAGGAATCCCGCTCATTCGTTGTTTCTCAACCGAAGCGTCATTGCGGCGGCTTCTCTTGAGGGACCGCTCCTCCAGTCGCGGGAGCCGAAGGCTCACCCCCCTTGGGGCGAGGCGCGACTTCCGGCTTCCTGACCCGCTCGATCGCCGGGTCGTCCACGAACGGCTCGTACCGGCGCAGCGCCAGCGTCAGCGCGTCCCCTTTTTGAACCAGGAGATCGATCTCCGCCACTCTTTTCCTGAACGTGGCAAGAATCGTTCCCTGAGACGTCTGGACCGTCAGCAAGAGGCGATCCTGCTCTCGCAGTTTCTGTTCCACCGCCCCCTCGACGACCTGAGCCTTGGCTTGGAACACTCCCGGCAGATACCGGCCCGCGAACTGTGGGGCGAGGATCGTTCCAGTGACACCGAGCGCCACGCCGATCAGGAGGGTCAGGATGTAGAGCCAGACCTTCATCATTCCTCCTCCTTCGGCGGCGCGGGTTTCTCTCTGCCCCGGATGAGCCGCTCGAGCCGATCAAGGGCATCGGCGGTCTTGTCCCTCGCCGACTCGGTCTTTAGGCTCATCGTCTCGACCTGACGTCGAACCTCGTGGAGACCGCCCGTCCGGGCGAAGGCGATGATGGCGATCACCAGAGCGGCGACAGCAATGAGCAGGGTCACGACTTCCATGGCGTTCCTCCTTTGTCAGGGGGGGTGAGTCCCAGGCCGGCAGCTCTCATGCTGGGGTTCGGCGTTCCACTTACACCACACCACGCGCCCTGAGGGTCCGGAGGCGCTCACGCCCGAGGCCCAGGTACTTTCCGTAGATAAAGTCGTTATCAGCCCCCACCGGACGGCAGGCCCATTTGATTCGTGGTGGGGTCTCGGTCATCTTGACCGGCTGCCCCTGGATCAGGAGCTTCCCGTAGACAGGATCGTCCACGATCTGAAACGTCCCTCGCTCCCACCAGTGCGACTCAGCCAGCGTCTCGGACGGCAGGTTTGACCGCCCCATCCCCACAACCCCCTCACCCTGATACAGGAGGACCCGCTCCAGAATCTCCTCGGCGGTGTAGTTGACCGACCACTTCTCCATCTCCGTCTTGAGCGCCGCAGCGTTTTCGAGCTTGGCGCGTTTGAGGAACGAGTCGAAGCGTGGATCCTTCGCGAGCTCGGGACGCTCCATGATATTGCAGATCGCCTCGAAGTTCACGTCCGAAAATCCGGCAATGAAGATGTATCCGTCCTTCACCTGGATGACGCCGTACGGATAGATGCCGTGGTCGAGGTTCCCCACCCGGATCATCTGGCCTCGCCAAGTGTGGTAGTACGTCATGTTGTAGTTGACGAAGCGGAGAAGCCCTTCAGCGGCCGGGACGTCCACGAGCTGGCCACGCCCGCTCTGCCGGCGGCGACGGAGGGCGAGCAGAATCCCGAAGGCGGCCCACGCCCCGCCCGCGTACCAACTGACCCACGGGCCGACTTTCGTTGGAACCTCCCAAGG
>JACOUJ010000020.1 GCA_016177865.1 Candidatus Rokuibacteriota bacterium | reverse complement strand
TCCAGCAGGCGGCCGCGTATCACAAAGAACGGGCGGCCGAGACAGGGCACCCCGACGTGCGGGCCATGTGCTCCTACTTCGTGGCTGTCGTGGATAGCCCCGCGGAGGCCCTCCAGGCCAAGGAGCGCCTGCTTTTCTATCTCCGCAACGTCACGCCCGCACTGCCCGGGGACCGGACCAAGGCCCCGCCGCACATCGCCTACTTCGCGGACATCGTCGAGCGGCTTTTGACGCTGCAGCCGGAGCAGCTCGGAGACCGGAGCATCATCACGGGCTCGCCGGCGGAATGCATCGAGTCGCTGAAGAAAGTGGAGGCGGCCGGCATCGAAGAGGTGATCCTCTACTTCAACTTCGGGGCGTATCCCCACAAGGACACCATGAAGATGATGGATCGTTTTGTCCGGGACGTCGCCCCGCACTTCGATGGCGGATTGGCGGCGTAACACCGGAAGGATGAAGGGAATGAGGAGGCCAATCATGGGGAGAACGATAGGGCACCAGGGGTACGTGGGCGCCCAGATGATCGCCAAGGCGCTCGAAGCGGTGAAGGGGAACATCGAGAATCAGGAGACGTTCCTCGCCGCGCTCCGCCGCGTCGAAGTGGACGCCCCGCGGGGGAAAGTGAAGCTGGACGCCTTCCAGAACCCGATCCACACGATCTACATCTTCAAGGTCGAAAAGCGGGGCGGCGTCCTTCAGAACGTCCCCATCGCCTCCTACCCCAACACAAGCCAGTTCTGGAAGTGGACCCCGGAGCAGTTCATGGCCATGCCGGGGTACGCCGGCATGAAAGGCAAGTGGGCCAAGTAATCGATACGGCGAGGGCAGGACCGCGCGCATTGCCCGACCCAGGTGGGTGCGACCCCTCATGAATGAAAGCTAAGGAGGCAAAGAATGGCAGGCGTACTGGGCCTGGGGCACGTCGGGATCTACGTCCGCGATCTTGAGCGGATGGTGGCATTCTACCGAGGCGTCATGGGTATGCAGGTCACAAAGCAGAACTGGCGCTTTGGCATCGTGTTCTTGAGTGCGGACGCGGACGGGGTCGACCACGAAATCGCGCTGGTTCGGGGACGGCCCGCGGGTGAGGAGCCCCGTTTGATCCACCAGATCTCTCTGCGGGTTGAGACCCTCGACGACGTGCGCGCCTTTCATCGTCGCCTCGTCAAGGAAGGCTATCGCATCGATGAGGTCGTCAATCACGCGAGCGCGATTGGCTGCTATTTCTTCGACCCCGAAGGTAACCGGACGGAAGTATTCTGGGTCACCGGCCGGCCCTGCTGGGTGCCCATAGCTGATCCGATCGATATCGAACAGTCGAACGAAGCCATTATGGCCGAGGTCGATTGTCTGTGGGAGCAACTGCGCCACGTCCCGGTGGGCGGCCGGTTGGAAGCCGAACCCTCCACTTTGACGACCCGTTGACCTCGTGCGCAACGGCGAGATCGCCGCGCTTGCCCAGCAGCATACGGGGGAACTGAGGGCGGTCGAAGATTAGCCTGACGGGCACTAGCGTGAGGTCATGATTCTTCACGTCAATTATCTCCCGCAAGCACGACGGGCCGCCGCCAAAGAGGTCGTGCCGACGCTGTTCGACCTTATTGAGGAGGGGTGGGGAGATCCGATCCTCCTGGCTCACCTTCGCGTCCATCTCGACTGGATTCAGTACCGCCATAATTTCCGCGAGGCGGTGACGCTTCGGCGGACCTTCACGGGACGCGGGGATCCCTTGCCCGCGATTGAGCTGGCCATCGATGTTCGCCAGGCCCACCCCGAAACCTTCCGGGAGGAGCTAGCCCGGGCCCTTGAGATCACCCGGTCCGACCCGGAGCTTCACGACGGCGTGATCGTGGAGCCTTTCGGAGTGTGTCGGTCAAGCGTGATCTGGGGTTTCAACAGGCTCTTCTGGCACCACCTCCCGGCCTGGGAAGAGGCGGCGGGGCACAGCTATGATCAGGCGTTGCCAGGGGGGAAGTCGGACGCCAACCACCCCGAGGCGGTGGCGGATGCTGTGGCCGATTTCTGGACGCTCCTCAGGGATCTGGAGGGCCGGAATCAGCTTCCCGCCGAGATCTTTGTTCTCGAGATCGGGGTCGGTACCGGGAAGCGCGCCCGGCTCTGGCTTGACCGGTTCCGGGCCCTCGACGCCGAAAGGGGCAGCGGTTTTTATCCGCGCCTGCGCTTCCTCCTGAGCGACTACTCGATGCCGGTGCTGGACAAGGCGATGGCTGCCCTGGGGGATCACAAGGACGTGGCGAGCTTTCTCGTTCTGGACGCCCTGAACCCGTTCAGGACCCTCTCCTTTCTCCGCTACAAAATTCTCTACGTCCACCTGACGAATGTGTATGACAACCTTCCCGCCGAAGAGTTGGTCCGACGGGATGGCCGCTACTACCTGGTGGAGGTGCGGGCCTATCTCCCGGCGCGAGATGCGGCGCGGATCGGTGAGGCCTTCGGCGTCCCTCCGGGCGACCTCGCCCGGACCATCGCGAAATTCTTGGAGATCGGGCCGGACTACTTTCCGGAGCGGACCCGCGGCGTCGCGTTCTGGCGCGAGGTCTGGGAAGCCCTCCGCCTGGAGGAGCGGCTGGTCAACCTGGATGACATCCCCGACCTCCCCCTCCCGTCCGGCCTGGACTTCACTCACCTCGATGGCCTCCTCCAGGAAGCGCCCGGCATCCTCCGCTTTCACATAAGCTCCGGCGCGGTGCAGAGCTTTCACAACACGCTTCCGCTGCTTCACCCGCGCGGCTACCTTCAAGTTCAGGACATCTTCGTCACCCAGATGGAAGAGTACCGGCACAGCTTTCGGGGACCGGGCAAGCTCGATGGCTCTGTGGTCAATTGGGTGAACGGCGCCCTGCTCCGGGAGGTCGGCGCCCGGGCGGGCTACGACGTGCACTTCGCCCCGTTCCGCTACCGGGAGGGGTCGAACACGACGATTCTCTATACTACGCAGCGGGAGTAAGACACATGAAGGTTCAACTTCGAAATCTGCCCGTCCTGCCGACCACGGTGATCGGCAGCTACTCCATGCCCGGCTGGCTGGAGCGGCTCAAGACCGAGTACTTCTTCAGGCGGATCAGCCGGCACGAGCTCGACGAGATCCAGGACGCGGCGGTCAAGGCCGCGATCAAGGACCAGGAGATCGCGGGCATTGACATCGTCACCGACGGGGAGCTTCGCCGTGACAACATGATTGATTACTTCGCCGAACGCCTCCCCGGGGTCCAGATCGAGCGCACGGCCAAGAAGTTCTACTACGATTTCTACGACAGCGCGGTCCGCGGAAAGCTCCCCACGGCCTCGCTCGGCCTGGTGGACGACTTCCGATTCCTCCGCGAGTGCACCGAGCGGGAGACCAAGTTCTGCGTCACCGGGCCGCACTCCCTGATCAAGCGGATCCGGAACGAGTACTACCCGACCGAGGAAGCCTTGGCCCTGGACATCGCCCGGGTGATGAACCTCGAGCTCAGGGAGCTCACGAAGGCCGGCGCCCGCTTCCTTCAGATCGACGAACCCTACTACTCCGGGTTCCCCGAGGATCTTAGCTGGGGAGTGAAGGCTTTGAACACGATGGTGGACGGGGTGAATGCCAAAATCGGGCTCCACATCTGCTATGGGAACCGCTACGGGAAGCCCACCTGGGAGGGCAACTACCGCTATCTCTTCCCCACGATCCTCGAGGCCCAGGTGGACCAGCTCGCCCTGGAATTCGGACGCCGGGGCGAGGAGGACCTGGAGTTGTTCAGAGAATATTCGCCGCCCTTCGAGCTAGGGCTCGGTGTCATCGACATCAAGACCCATACCGTGGAGACCCCGGACATGGTGGCGGAACGGATCCGAAAGGCGCTGGAGGTCATCCCGGCGGAACGGCTTTACATCAACCCGGACTGCGGCTGTCTCCATCTGCCCCGGGATATCGCCTTCACCAAGCTCCGCGCCATGGTGGAGGGGACGCGGCTGATCCGGAGGGAACTCGGAGCGTAGGTGAACGCGGTGAATCCCTCGGGAAAGCGGAGGAAGTCGCAATGCCGCGGGAGAACGAGATGCGACTCAGATCATCAACATCTCCAGCGGCACTGCGTTCGCGGGGCCGCCGACCCGCATTCACTACGTCACCTCAAAGGCCGGCATTCTGGGATTTACCCGGTGTTTGGCCCGCGAGGAGGGGCCGAACGGGATCCGC
>JACOUJ010000019.1 GCA_016177865.1 Candidatus Rokuibacteriota bacterium | reverse complement strand
CTGCCGCCGCCGGCGATGAGCCGCCCCGATCGCGCCGACGTCATCCGGCGCACGTCCCGCCATCGCTACGCGCGGCAATCGAGCCAGGTCGAGCAGGAAATCCGCTCTGCTCTGGCAGCGGTCTGACTGCGTTTGGCCGCCGCCACCCCCGCAGCTATCCTCCGCCCCATGCTCGGCAGCTCCCTCCATCGCCCTCCGCCTCCGCCCCCGACCCCGGAGCAACTCCTGATGGGCTACCCGTGGCCCGGAAACATCCGCGAGCTGGAAAACAAGGTCAGCCGGGCCGTGATCATGGCGACCGGTCGGCTCATCAGGCCCGTCGACCTCGACCTTGCACCGCCGACCGAGGACTCACCGGCGGCGTCGCTCCGGAAGGCGCGAGAGCGGGCGGAACGCGAGGCGCTGGTTGAAGCCATGAGCCGAAACCGAGGCAACATCAGCAAGGCCGCCCAGGCGCTGGAAGTGAGTCGCCCCACTTTGCACGGCTTGCTGGACAAGCATCAGGTGAACGCGAGGGATTTTCGATGAAGGATCTCGCCGCCTCGATTTGCAATGCTGAGGCCTTGAGTATGGCCGACGTCGCAGAACCCGTTTGCATCGATCGGCTCTTCGCGGTCAGAGTCGAACGGACGCCTGACGCCGTGGCCGTCACTGCGCCTGGCCGCGCCTCGTTGAGCTACGCGGGTCTGTACCGTCAGGTCCAGGTAGTCCTTCGCACGCTGAGCGACATGGGTCTGGGCCGCGAGGACCGTGTCGCAATCGTGCTGCCGAGCGGCCCCGAGATGGCGGTCACGTGTTTCGCAGTGGCTGCCGGGGCCGTCAGCGCGCCGCTCAACCATGCGTACCGCGCCGGTGAATTCGACTTTTATCTCTCGGACTTGAAAGCGCGCGCGGTCATTACCTGCTCGGGAACGGACTCGCCTGCGAGGGAAGTGGCTCGGGTGCGGGATATCCCGGTCATCGAGTTGACACCCGTGGAGGGCGCCGAGGCAGGGGTCTTCCGCCTGACTGGAGACCGATGCGCGGGTCGCCCTTGTGGGAGGGTGGCGCAGCCCGACGACTTGGCGCTCGTCATACATACGTCGGGCACGACGTCGCGGCCGAAGATCGTTCCGCTGACCCATGCGAACCTCTGCATCTCGGCTCGGAATACCGTGAACGCGCTTTCTCTGGGCGAGACGGACCGATGCCTGAATCTGGCGGCGCTGTTTCACCTGCACGGTCTCATGGTCACGCTGGCTTCTCTGCTGGCTGGCGGGAGTGTGGCGTGCCCACCGCGCTTCGATGCGACCAAATTCTTCGCGTGGCTGGAAGAACTTCGCCCGACCTGGTACACGGCGGTGCCAACAGTTCATCAGGCGATCCTCGCGCGAGTGCCACTTCACAGGGAGACCATCGCGCGCTGTCAGCTCAGGGTTATTCGCTCGTCCTCTTCTGCCTTGCCACCACGAGTGCGGGCAGAGTTGGAACAGGTGTTCGGCGCACCCGTGGCTGAATCGTACGGCATGACTGAGGCGGCCATGCAGATCACGAGCAACCCGCTGCCGCCGCGCGAGCGAAAGGTCGGATCGGTTGGCGTCGCCGCTGGCCCTGAGCTCGCGATCATCGACGAGCGGGGCAACAAGCTGCCGTCGGGGCAAGTGGGCGAGATCGTGATTCGCGGGCCGAATGTGATCCGCGGGTACGAGAGTGACGCGGTGGCCAACGCACGTGCGTTCATCGATGGGTGGCTGAAGACGGGTGATCAGGGGTATCTGGATGCCGAAGGCTTCCTGTTCATCACGGGACGACTCAAGGAGATCATCAACCGTGGTGGAGAGAAGATCTCGCCACGGGAGGTGGAAGAGGTGCTGATGGAGCACCCTGCGATCGCGCAGGCAGTCGCCTTTCCGGTTCCCCATGTCAGCCTCGGTGAGGATGTGGCTGCGGCCGTGGTGTTGCGCGAGGGCGCTGTCGCATCTGAATGGACAATTCGGGAATTCGCCGCCAGGCGGCTCGCAGAGTTCAAGGTGCCCCGTCAGGTGCTGATCGTTCCGTCGATCCCGACGGGCCCGACGGGCAAGTGGCAGCGCGGGAAACTAGCCGAGCAAGTGGGTCTTCTCGGGCCCGACGAGGCTCGCGGCTCCTTCAGGACCACGAGCGCTTACGTCCCGCCTCTGGATCCGCTGGAACTTCAGCTGACGCAGATATGGGAGGAGCTGTTCGGCGTGCGCCCGATCGGCGTCAGAGATGACTTCTTCGACCTGGGGGGCTACTCGCTGCTGGCCGCGCGCATGGTGGACGAAGTCGAGCGGGCCTGCGGCTTCACGGTTCCGCCCTCGGCTTTGTCCACCGCGCCCACCGTGGAGCTGCTGGCGCGCGAGCTCTTGGCTCGTCGAGACGCGGCCGTCCTGGGGCCCTCTCTGATAAAGATCCGATCCGGCGGGTCCAGGCTGCCGTTCGTTCTGCTCAACGGAGACTATAACGGCGGCGGGTTCTACTGCCGTAATCTTGCGGCGCGGCTCCACCCGGAGCAACCCTTCTACACGCTCTCGGCGCACGGGAGCAATGGGGACCCGGTGCCGCCCACGATCGAGGCGATGGCGGAAGCTCACCTCGAGACCCTGTGCGCAGTTCAACCGGACGGCCCGTACCTGCTAGGCGGCTTTTCGAACGCGGGGTTGATTGCCTTCGAGATGGCACAGCGGCTTCGGGCGCGGGGCCGGACGGTTTCCCTCTTGGTCGTGATTGACAAGTCCGCCGCAGATCCGCGGTGGCATGTCCTCCGCGCACTGGTGGAAGGAGTCTCGCGCCTTCGTGGCCTCGGTCCCGCCGAGCGACGCGCCGCGTTCCTGGGCTGGCGATACCGGGTCGCTCGCCTGGGAGAGCTGTCGCAACTGGACCTCCACCAGCAGATTTCGTACGTACTCCGCAAAGTCGGTCCCAGATCGCGTCCGACCCCTGCCGCCTTCCAAAGCGACGCGAACTCGGCGACTCAGAACGTTGGCCGGCGCCAACTGCATATGATCGACACGTACGATCGCATCGTGGCCAACTACATTCCGAGGACGTATCCCGGTCGCGTTACCGTCATTGCTTCGATGGAGGGTCCGGCGAGCCGATCCAGCGACCCGACGCTGGGCTGGGGCAGGGTGGCTGCCGAGGTGAAGGTACTCTCGGTGCCGGGCGACCACCTGACGTGCATCACCAAGCATGTCGACATCGTGGCTGTGCGCTTGCGGGTCTGCTTGGACGAGGTCCAGGAGTGAAATCGGTCGTCGCCCCGTGGCTGCGCCCCCCTGAAAGCCTGACATGCGACCGCTCAGCCGCTCACGTCTGGCGGGCTGCCCTCGACGTCCCGTCGTCCCACGTGCGTCGCCTCTCGCGGGTGCTGTCGCTGGCGGAGCTGGAGCGCGGGGAGCGCTTTTGGTTTCCGAGGGACCGTGAGCGCTACATCGTGGCGCGGGCCGTGCTCAAGTCGGTTCTGGGTCGCTATCTGGGCGTTGGACCCGGTGAGATTCGGTTCGAGCACACCCCGTATGGAAAGCCGGGCGTGGAGGGGGAAGGCGGCCGCAATGGGCTCCGCTTCAGCATTTCACACGCTCCGGGGCTTGCGCTGTACGCGGTGAGTCGGGGCCGCGAGATCGGCGTCGATGTCGAGCGTCTCCGCGGGGTCGTCGGCGGCCTGGGTGTCGCAGAGCGATTCTTCTCGTCACGAGAAGTTGCCATGCTCCGTCAGCTCCCTGCGGAGATGTACACGGAGGCGTTTCTTGCCTGTTGGACCCGCAACGAGGCGTATCTAAAGGCGCGCGGGGTAGGCTTCCTGGGCATGAGGCCGGGCGAGCCCGGGGAAACCTCAGGCTGGACCGTGCAGAATCTCTCGCCGGGCCCCGGTTACGTGGGAGCGCTTGCCGCGGAAGGAAACGACTGGCGGCTATTCTGCTGGGACTGGCCTGGCGGCTTGCCAGGCGTCGACTGGCCCATCTGCCGTCAGGACTCTCGGAGCGAGGCCGTATTGAACGGGGCAAGCTAGGGGTCGCTGTGGCCGAGTCCCCAGGCACCGTCTACACGAAGAGCTTCTTTGAATGGCAGGCCGAGGGATCCTTGGCGTCGGCGCGAGAGGTCGTGCCGCTCGTCATGGAGTTCGTGCGTCCCTCGAGCGTCGTCGACGTGGGCTGTGGACTGGGCACCTGGCTGTCAGTATTCCGCGAGTACGGCGTGGAACGGCTCCTCGGACTGGACGGCAACCATGTCGACGTCGAGTCGCTCATGATTCCACGTGAGCGGTTTCTCGCGGTGGATCTGCGCGAGCCCTTCTCGCACGCGGAGACGTTCGATCTGTGCGTGTCGCTGGAGGTCGCGGAACATCTTGCCGCCGACTTCCGCCGCGGGCTTCGTGGCTTCGCTGGTGAGGCTGGCACCGGTGATCTTCTTTTCCGCTGCGGCTCCGCATCAGGGGGGCACGGGGCATCTAAACGAGCAGTGGCCCGCCTATTGGTCCTCTCTGTTCTCCCAGAAGGGCTACGCCAGGCTCGATCCGTTCCGGCCCGTGCTGTGGCACAACGAGAAGGTGGAATGGTGGTATCGCCAGAACTGCTTTCTTTATGTCTCGCAGGAGTTCACGCGAGGTCGCGAGCCGTACCAATCCGAATTGGGACGGAGCGGGCAAACCAGGCTCACGCTCGTCCACGAAGACATCCTCTACAGCGCCTTTACCTTGCGCAGCTCTGTTCTAAGGATTGCGCAGCTGGCCAAGAAGCACCTGGACCGAAGGGTCTGGTGAATCCGGCGGAGGACTGACCGCGGAGCGCACCGGGCCGGGTCGCCCCGGTCGACTTTCTGATCGGGGCGACCCGGGCTGCGGTTATGGCGCCTTCTGCAGATAGTTACCTGCGGTCCAGCCGTCGACCCCGCTGTCGAAATCGACTTTCCACCACCACATTCCTTTAAAGAGGCTTGGGCCGCCCACGATCGTTCCCAGCGCTCCGGGTGGCTGAGTGCCGAGCGCGGCGCCTGACTTGAGCGCGCTCAGGACCCGGATCTTTGCCGTGGTTTGAACTCTGTCGGAGACGGCGAGCTGGGTGCTTGAAGAGGCCTGTGATCCCGTTCCGGTTACGGAAGATCCGGACGTGCTGCTGGTCCCGGTCGGGGTGGGTGCCGCTCCGACCGTCACCGTGGCGGATTTCGTGACGCTGCCACCGGAGCCGTTGCAGGTAAGGATGTACGTGCTCGTCGAGGTGAGCGGTCCCGTGCTTTGGCTTCCGGACACGGGCTTCGAGCCGGACCAGACCCCCGACGCGGTGCACGTGGTAGCGTTCGTGGAGGACCATGTCAGAGTCGCCGACGCGTTGTACGCGACCGACGATGGTGTCGCCGTGAGAGCGAGGGTCGGAGCGGGAGCCGGTGGCGGCGGTGGCGGAGCCGTCCCAGAGCCGTCACCGTAGCGATACAGGAAGAGGTAGGGGTTGGCCGGATACGTCCCGCCCAGCACCATCAAGACGTTCTGATCCGGGTCGAAGACGGCCGTGTTCCCCCGGACGGGCAGCCCGTTCGGCTGCACCATGGCGTCTTGCTCCCACTGTCCCGTGTCCGGGTGGAAGATGTAGAGCGTGATGTTCGCCGTCGAGAAATCCCGGATCCGGGGCCAGAGGAGGACTCGGTTGACCGAATCCCAGATCGGCATGGCGCTATCCCACGGCCAGTAGTCATCGGCGCCGCCCGGTGGGACCGGGTTGGTCACCGGGGTGTTGGCGACGAACTCCAGCTGGCGCTGGTCGATCCAGTAGCGATAGAGCCGTCCCTGCACCGGCTCGATCAGCCAGATCACGCGTCCGGGGGCGTCGATGGCATAGTACTCCTCGCCGAACAGCGCCTGCCGCATGACCTCGTCGTACGGATCCAACCCGAACACGTATTCGTGGTAGGTATCCGTGGCGATGTCGTAGTGCTGCGCGACCGGGCCGGAGCCGTTTGTCGTGAACCGAATGATCGAATCCGTCTGGGAGTCGTACACCGCGAACTTGATGGCTCCGAACCCGTTGGCCGTCCGATTCGGTGCCGCCCACGTCCGGCTCGCTGGATCGAACGTCATGATCTTGTTGAGCACGAGGTTCTGTGGGCACGGGTCGTCGACAGCCGCGGACATGTAGCCGGGCGTCATCCAGAAAATATTCCGCGTGGAGTCCCACGCCCAGCCGACCTCGTCGGGATGGCTGGGCTGGACTGAGCCGGGTGGGCCGCAATAGGGGTATTCGAGCGCCCACGTATCAACCGCGACCGAGTAGGAGTAGACCTCGTTGCGCCCGGAGTCGTAGCCCTCGAGGCCCGAGTAGTCGCCGCCGAGGAGATAGAGCCGGCCGTTGACCGGATTGTGCACGAGGCGCATGTGCTTGCTGCCAGTGGGGGCCGGACCCTGGCCGATGCCGGGCAGCGGTCGCGCCACCCAGGTCCGGGTCGGGATCGCGATCTGGCCGGGCGGCGGGGCCGTCAGAGCCGTTGGGGCCGGCGGCGGGTCCGGCCTGTAGATGAAGACGTTTTGATCGATGCCGTTCACGCCGATGAACACCTGTCGCGAGGGGACGTAGCGCCAGCGGCCCCACGTGCCGTTGGGTTGTTGGGGGGTCGGGACCGCGCCCCCCGCGGAAGGGACCTTGCGGATGACCCGAGCGGCGAGGTCGATCTCATAGACGTCCCCGCCGCCCTGCCACGCGACGAGCACCTGTCGCGCTGCATCGTAGTCGAGGCCTGGCGCGTAGGCGCCAAGAATGGCAGTGTCCCCGCTCATCGGGACGAGTTGGGCTTGTGCGGTCGCCGGCGCGTTCAGATTGAAGACGATCAGCTTCCCCAAGCCGATGACCACAAACTCCCGGCGCGCGTCGTGAATCGCCGCCGCGTAGCCGTCATAGGTTCCGCCGGTGACGGCGCCGTCGTCCGCTGAAATAGCGGCGAGGGCCAGGGTGAGGGGGTTGTAGCTGTAAGTCTGCGTGACTCCCCGGATAATGACGAGGCCCTTGGTGAGGTCGTAGGCGCTGGTGTAGCCGAGGTTCGGGGGGAGGGCGGGAGCCTGCAGCCACTGAAGGGTCTGGAGATTCAGGTGCCAGCCCAGATTGGACGGATTGCCATCATGCCAGCGGCTCCCCCCCATGACCCACAGCGCGTCTCGATTCGGGAGGTACTGGACCGCCCCGTACGTGTGCACGGAGGCCGGCTTGCCGTCGGCGTAGACGTCGGACGAGGGTTGCGTGAATTGGGGCACAGCCCACGAGGGGCTGGGGTCGGTCAGGCGAGACCACGCGAGCGTGCCGAGGTCGAACTGATAGACCTCGTTGCCCGCGTAGTCCGCGTGGCCGCCCCCCAGGACATAGAGGCGGTCTCGCGCGGTGTCGTACGCCCCACTGTTCCACGCGCTCATGATGGCGTCGGGTCCAGTCCATCCGTTCGGGATGGGGCTGGGAAGGACGGCGCTCAGGCGGGAGTTGGGTACCTCGTACCACTGCCCTGGCAGGAGGTTCTCAATAGGCCCCCCGCTGACCGGCAGAGGTGCTTGCGCCAGCAGCATCGCCACGAGCGCTAGGCATGCCGAACGCAGCGATCGGCCGAGGCCGAATGGTCGGGATGGCCTGAGCCCGGCGAGGAGAACCGCCGGAAACGGGAGCAGGACGGCGCTACCCTTTCGACGCATAGGAAACCTCCTTTGGGCGGAGGCTCCCTAGCCCTCAGAGCAACGCGTGAAGCGCGCTCCCTTCCTTCGGCAGCTCGGCTGTCAGGCGGTTCGTGCCTGACCCGCGGCTTTGCGTCCCCGCCTCGCGGCGAGTTTGCCTTTATCGGGAAAGGAGACTCCGCATCGTCCGGAGCAGAAGGTAGCAGCACGGGCAGGTCCGGTCAAGCGAAAAGAAGATAGTAAATACAAGTTTCATATAGGAAAATACTACTACTGCAATCTCAAATGAGAGGAGCGCTGCGGGGGTCCGGTGCCCCGGAAAAAACAAGAGGGCCGGCGCGACCCGCCGGCCCTCTGGGATTCTCGCGAAGCTACGCCTTACTTCAGGCGCCTCCGGCCGTACAGGGCCAGTCCCACCAGGCCGCTCCCCAAGAGGAGTAGGCTTGCCGGTTCAGGAACAACGCTGCTCAGGATGTTGAAGCTGGTGATCTGGCCCGCCCCGGCATGGGTGACGGTGACGGCGTCCGTGATCGAGAACGAGGGGTCTCCGCCGAACGGTGCCGCGGCCGTGTCGGCGAAGGGTCCAGGCCCGAGCGGGCCCTGGAAGATGGGGATGACAAACACATCGAAGAAGAAGAGGCCAAACAGCTCATCTAAGGTGTCGATGCCCTGGACGGCACTGACCGTTCCCTGGGTGGTCCCGCCAAGCTCGCTTAGCAAGGTAACCGGCCCGGCGGGTTGGCTGAACCCCTGGTCACTCGCGAGGACCATGAGGGACCCGGGCCCGCCGATGACCACCGCGTTCAAGTCCAGCTGGGGGGGTGGGGGGAGGGTGGGCTTGGAGACCGTCACGGAGACGCTGGTGAACGGCGCGAGCGCGCCAGCCCCGAACACGCCGATGAAGGCCGGGCTCGAGCTAACCGCTGCGATGATCCCCACTGTCGGGTCCAAGTCGGCGGCCGAGTTGTCGGGAATTACGAGGTCGACGGGGAAGACTAGAAGATCCAGGTCAAAGCCCAAGGCGAAGGTCGCCTGGGCAGGCTGGGCGGTACCCAGCAGAACGAGCCCGATCGCAAAGACCGAGGTGCACAGCAAGAGACCACTCAACCGCCGCGTCGCTTTCCGCCTCATCTCGAAACTCCTCCCTGTCAGTTGGTTAAGTTCCCTTAGGTTGCTCCGGAGAGAAGCAACAATCTTGCCAATCCGACGACCTCGATAATAGCCCTTCATTTCCGGGTAATTACGCTGCGTCCGCCCGGGCCTGCGGTCGGGGGGTTTTCTCGATTCGTCAGGTCCGTCGACACCTGGCTGCCCGGGGCGCGAACCGGTGTCCGCTGCCTATCCGCCAAGCGCCGCCAGGACCTCCCGGATCTTCCGGGCGTCGGGGAGGTTGGGATCAAGCTGGAGCGCCCGGCGGAGAGCCAGGACTGCGTCGTCCTTCTTGCCGACGCGGTAGTGCGCCATCCCGAGGTGGTATTGGATGGACGCGTTGTTGGTCGCTACGTCGGCCGCCTTCCGCAGCACCGCCTCGGCTTCGGCGTAGGCTCCCCGCGCGTAGTGCACCCATCCTAGTGTGTCAAGGTACGCGGCGTCGTTCGGCGCTAGTTCAGTGGCTCGGCCGGCGAGGGTCAGGGCCTCGTCCAGGTTCTGCCGGCGCTCCGCGAAAAGCCACGCGAGGTTGTTGTACGGCCGAGGGTCGTTCGGGGCCAGGGCGATGCTCTTCCGGTACGCGGACGCAGCGTTGTCGAGCTCCCCCTTTTGCTGGTAGGCGATCCCGAGCGCGACGTGGGCCGCGGCCAGCTTGCCATCCAGCTCGACGGCCTTGGTGAGCGCACGGATCGCCTGGTCGGGGTCACCGCGGCGAAGGTAGAGGTTCCCCAGGATCAGGTGGGCGGTCGCCGACGTGGGGTCCGCGATCGCAACCTCCCGGGCCCTGGCGAGGCCTTCGTCCACCCGCCCGATCTGGCCATACAGGTTCGCGAGACGGAGCTTCACGGCTCTCAGGTTCGGATTGAGTCGCAGGGCGCTCTCGTAGTGAGTGACGGCCTGGTCGCGGCTGCCCTTGCTCTCGTAGTAGGCGCCCAGGAGCTGATGGGCCGCCACGTGGGAGGCGTCGGCCCGGACCACCGCCTTGAGGTACTCGGCGGCCTCGTCCGGCTTCTTGCCCTGGAAGCGGATGACCGCCATGGCGAAGTTGGCGGGCGCGAATCCCGGGGCGGTGCCCAGGATCGTCCGCAACTCGGCCTCAGCTTCGGCCATCTGGCGTTGCGCCAAGAACCCCTGGGAGAGGGCGTAGCGGAGGTGGATGTTGCTCGGGTCCTTCTCGAGGGCCTGCCGCAGCTCCTGGACGCGCGCCGCCTGCGCCTGCGCGTCCGGCTTCTCACCGGCGAGCGCGGCCAGCTCGATCTTGGCCTCCCTCAGGTTCGGCTCGAGCTGGAGGGCTTGCCGGTAGGCCTTCTCGGCCGGCGCGGCATCGCCGCGCGCGGCAAGCGCGCGGGCCAGATAGTAATGATTCCGAGCGATCTTGGGGTTGAGTTGCGTCACCCGCTCGAACTGCTCGATCGCCTCGCCGTAGTTGCGCTTGGCGAGCTGGACCAAGCCGAGCAGCATCCGCGCCGGCACCAGGCTGGGGTAAGCCGCCAGCAGCGGCGTGATCTTCGCGATCGCGTCATCGTACCGGCCGGCCTTCCAATAGACTTCGGCGAGCAGCAGGGTGAGGTCCTGGAGCTGGGGGTTGGCCTGGATTGCCGCCTCGAGCGCCGCGATCGCCCGGTCGTACCGAGCCTGGCGGTCATAGAGGCTCACGAGGAGCACCGTCGCGGGAAGATGGTCTGGGCGCGCTTGGAGGATTCGCTGGAGATGGGCAAGCGCCTCCTCGTCCCTCTTGCCCGCAAGCGCGAGCCGCGCGAGATTGAACCGGGCTGGGACGAAAGCCTCGTCCACCGCCAGGGCCTCACGGTACTTGGCCTCGGCCTTTCGGGGCTCGTTCCTCAGCCAATGAAGGCTCCCGAGCAACGAGAGGAGCCGGGTGTTTTTGGGGTCCCCCTTGAGCGTGGTCTGCACGAACGTGACCGCCTCATCGAGGCGCTTCTGGTTGACCAGAGTGGTGACCTTGGCGACGACCGCGGGGTGGTGCCTGGGGTCCAGCCGGAGGGCGGCCTCGTACTCCTGGAGCGCCTCCTCGGGCTTCTTGTCCAGGTTGTAGACGCTCCCGAGCGCCACGTGGCCGGGTGCGAAGTTCGGGTCCACCTCCAGAGCCTTCGCATACATCTCCTGGGCCTTGTGCAGGTCTCCCTCGCGCACGTAGACGGCGCCGAGCAGCCCATAGGGGTGCGGGCTGTCGGGCGCGAGCTTCAGCGCGACCCAGGCCGCCTTGGCGGCGTCATCCGTCTTGCCGAGCGCCAGGTGCGCCCGGCCGACCTGAAGATGGTAGTCGGGGATCTTCGCCATGGGGTTGGCGACGGCTTCGAGCTCCTTCAGCGCCTGGCGGGGCTGCCTGCCACTCAGGTACGCCACGCCCAGGCCGTAGCGCGCCAGAGGGTTAGCGGGAGCCAGCTTCATCGTTTCGTCGAACTCGGCGATCGCCTCCT
>JACOUJ010000018.1 GCA_016177865.1 Candidatus Rokuibacteriota bacterium | reverse complement strand
GGCCCGCCAGCTCGCCGTGAGCACCCGCCGCGGGCGCGAAGCTCACGGCGTCAAACCCGGTTATGCGTGCGCGCGCCTCCTGCAGCCCGAACATCAGCTGAACCGCCCCCTGGACGGTCTCCTCGGGCTGCAGGGGGTGCACGTTCTGCATGCCGGGGAGCGCGGCCATCGCGTCGGTGACCTTCGGGTTGTACTTCATGGTGCACGAGCCCAGCGGGTAGAAGTGGGTGTCCACCCCGTAGTTCAGCTGCGACAGACGCGAGTAGTGGCGGATCACGTCGAGCTCGGACACTTCGGGCAGCTCGGGCGGCGCGCCCCGGAGGTGTTCCGATGGCAGGATCTTCTTCGGATCGGAGACGGGGACGTCAGCCTCCGGCAGCGAATAGCCGACGCGCCCGGGAGAGGAGAGCTCGAAGATCAACTTGTCATAGTGGCGCATGATCAGCCCCTTAGGCGACGGCCTGTGAGAGTGCCTGCACGTAGGCGTCGATCTCCTGCCGCGTGCGCTTCTCGGTGACGGCGACGAGCAGACAGTCCTTCAACGCCCGGTGGAACGGCTTGAGCGGGAGCCCGGCCAGGATCTTCTCCTTCGCCAATCGCTTCACGATCCGCTCGGGTGATTTCGGGAGCTGGAGGACGAACTCTTTGAAGAAGGGGGCGGCGAAGCGGAGGCCAGCTCGCCGACCTTGCGCAGGCCCTCCCTGCCCAACAGCGCCAGGTACACCGTGGCCATGAGGGCGCAGAGCGCGACGTTCGTGCAGATGTTGGACGTGGCTTTCTCCCGGCGGATGTGTTGCTCGCGGGTCTGGAGGGTCAGGACAAAGCCGCGCTTGTCGTCCCGGTCCACCGTCGCCCCTACCAGACGGCCGGGCATGCGGCGGATCAGATCCGTCTTGGTGGCGAAGATCCCCAGGTTCGGCCCCCCATAGGAGAGAGGGATGCCGAACCCCTGCCCTTCCGCCACGACGATGTCGGCCCCGAGTGCTCCCGGCGGGCTCAGGAGGCCCAGCGAGACGGGATCGACGGCGACGACACACAGCGCCTTCGCCGCATGGGCGATGTCAGCGGCCGCCTGCACGTCCTCCACGCAGCCGAAAAAGTTCGGGTACTGCACGATCACGGCGGCGGTCTTCTCCGACACCGCCTTCTTGAGGGCTCCCAGATCGGTGGCTCCGTCCCCGAGGGGAATCTCCTTGATGCGGAGCCGAGGGCCCTCGACGTACGTGTCTACGACCTGCCGGTAGAACGGGTTCACCCCGTGGGACATCACGAGCTGCTGGCGTCCGTCGGTGGCAGCGTGCGCCATCAGCGCCGCTTCGCCCAGCGAGGAGGCCCCATCGTAGAGCGACGCATTCGCGACGTCCATCCCAGTCAGCTCCGCCATCATGGTCTGATACTCATAGATTGTCCTGAGAGTCCCCTGGCTGGCCTCGGGCTGGTAAGGGGTATACGCAGTGAAGAACTCCCCACGGGAGATCAGGTGGTTGATGGGGCTCGGGACGTAGTGATCGTAGGCGCCCCCGCCGAGGAAGCAGACGAAGTCGTCCGTGTTGGCGTTCCGCGCGGCGAGCTGGCCCATGTGACGGACCAGATCGGCCTCCGCCCTCGCCGCCGGCACGTTGAGGGGGCGCGAGAGCCGCGCCTTGGGCGGAATCGGCGAGAGGAGGTCCTCGATGCTGGTCGCCCCGACGACCCGAAGCATCTCCTTCTGCTGCGCGGGGGTGTTGGAGATATAGCGCATCTCAGTGCCCCCCCTTCGCGAGATACTCCTCGTACTGAGGGGCGGTCAGGAGCGCTTTCGCCTCCTCCGGGCTCGAGACCGCGACCACGAGCATCCACCCCTTCCCATAGGGATCCTGGTTGACGAGCTCCGGCTTCTTGACCAGTTCGGCGTTGATCTCCATCACCTCTCCCGAGAGGGGCGCGAAGAGATCAGAGACCGCCTTGACCGACTCGACGACGCCGAACGGCTTCATCTGAGAGACCTTGGCACCGACCTTGGGCAGCTCGACGAAGACCACGTCGCCGAGCTGCTCCTGGGCGTACGCCGTGATCCCGACGCGCGCCCGGTTGCCCTCCACCCGCGCCCACTCGTGCTCCTTGGTGTACTTGAGGTCCGCCGGATAGTTTGCCATGCCGCTAGCCTTTCTTGACCTGCGGGGGATAGAACGGGGTCGGTACGACGCGAGCCCCCCGGGGGGTTCCCCGCACCTCCACGTCGATCCCGCTCCCGATCTGGGACAGATGGGCGGCCACGTAGCCCACGCCGATGAATTTGTCCACGACCGGCCCATAGGAGCCGGAGGTTACGACTCCGGCCTCCCGGCCGTCCTTCAGAATCCGGTAGCCGTGCCGCGCCACGGCGCGGTCTACCATCTCGAACCCAACCAGTTTCCTCTTGGGCCCTTCCGTCTTCACCTTTTCGATTGCCCGCCGCCCGATGAAGTCGCTCTTGCCGAGCTTCACCACCCAGCCGAGGCCCGCATCCAGGGGATTGGTGGTCTGGTCGATGTCGTTGCCGTAAAGGGCATAGCGCATCTCGAGCCGAAGGGTATCCCGGGCCCCGAGGCCTACCGGCATGATTCCGTCGGGCGCCCCCGCCTCGAGGAGCGCGGACCAGAGCCGCTCTGCATCCGCCGCCGCCGCATAGAGCTCGAACCCGTCCTCCCCCGTGTAGCCGGTCCGGGAGATCAGCGTTGGCACACCGGCCGCGCGCCCCTCGACAAACCAGTAGTAGCGGATCCCGCTGAGGTCCCGGTCGGCCAGCCGCTGGACACACCTCTCGGCCTTCGGTCCTTGCACTGCCAAGAGCGCAGTCTCGGCGGACAGGTTCCGCCACCGGGCCCCGCCCCCGTGCTCGGAGACCCAGGCCCAGTCCTTGTCGACGTTGGCCGCGTTCACCGTGAGCATGAAGCGGTCCTTGGCGAGCCGGTAGACGGTCAGGTCATCCACGATGCCACCGTCGGGGTAGCAGAGGAGCGAGTACTGGACCTGGCCCACTTCGAGAGTCGCCACATCGTTCGTGGTGAGGCGCTGGAGCGCGGCGAGCGCCTCTGGGCCGGTCACCTCGAACTCTCCCATATGGCTGATGTCGAAGAGTCCCACCGCGCGCCGCACGGCCCGGTGCTCCTCGATGATCCCGGTGTACTGGACCGGCATCTCCCAGCCACCGAACGGGACCATCTTGGCGCCGGCCCTGACGTGGACCGGAAAGAGCGGCGTGCGCTTGAGCGAGCCATCAGAGGATGTCATCGAGCGTTCCCCTCACGGGCGGTTCCCATCATATCCAAACGGCCGACCCGCCGCAAGGGCCTGTACTCGTCCACCCGGCGGATCTGCCTTCAGACGATGACGACCGATTATGCGCCCCCCACAATGACAAAACAAGAGCTTGCCCACGATCTGCCCCTGCACTAGAATAGGGCCGATTTTTGTCCCATGGGCTATCGCACCATCCTTGTCGAGAAGACTCAGGCCATCGCCACGGTCACGCTGAATCGCCCCGAGGCGAGGAACGCCCTGGACCTTACGATGCGCGAAGAGTTGACTGCCGCCTTTCGCGATCTCAACGCGGACGAGGCGGTCCGGGTGGTGATTCTGACTGGGGCGGGGGGGCACTTTTGCGCGGGCGGCGATGTGAAGGCCATGAGGCAGCGGCTAACCGCCGCCGACGGTCGGATCCGGGTTCAGAAAATGAACGAGATGGTCATGGAGATCGTCAACTTCCAGCACCCGGTCATCGCGATGGTTGAGGGATTTGCCGTCGGGGCCGGATGTAACCTGGCCTTGGCGTGTGACCTGATCATCGCGTCGGATCGGGCCCAGTTTGGCGAGGTCTTTGCCAAGGTCGGCCTGATCCCCGACGCCGGTGGGACCCATTTTCTCCCTCGCCGCGTCGGGCTGGCGAAGGCCAAGGAGCTCGTGTTCTCCGCGGAGGTCATTGGCGCCGTCGAGGCCGAACGGATTGGTCTCATCAATCGGGCTGTCCCCTCGGCCGATCTCCGCGCGGTCACCGATGATCTCGCAAGAAAGATCGCCGAGGGACCCCCCAGGGTCCTCGGAATGGCGAAGCAGCTCTTGAATAGATCCCTGGAGACCGACCTCGGCCGAGCGCTCGAGCTGGAGGCGTTCGGTCAGGGGATGGCCCTTGAGGGCGAAGAGCACCGGGAGGGAGTCGCCGCGTTTTTCGAGAAGCGCCCTCCCCGATTCACCGGGCAAGAGAGATGAGGCGCGCGAGGATCATCGGCACCGGGATGGCAATCCCGGAGTGCGTGGTGGACAATGATCTGTTGGCCCGGTGTCTCACGACCTCGGACGAATGGATCACCCAGCGGACTGGAATCAAGGAGCGACGGGTCTCTCCGGATACCTACCGGATGCTCCTCCGGCTGGCCGACGCGCCTGACAAAGAGGGCTTCATTCGGGAGCTTTATGATCAAGGGCTGGACGGGAAGATTGACTCCACGCTCATGGTCGCAGACCTGGCGCTCGAGGCATCGCGTCAGGCGCTGAAGAACGCCGGCCTCGCCCCGGAGGACCTCGATCTAATCGTGGACGCGACGACCTTCGGCGACTATGCCTACCCCGGGACTGCTGCCGTGCTCGCCGCCAAGCTGGGCCTGACGACGACCCCGACCATCGCCATGAATCAAGGATGCGCGGGCTCGGTGTACGCCTTGGCGACGGCCGACCAGTTCATCCGCTCCGGGATGTACAGCCGGGCGCTCGTGGTTGGCGCCGAGCTTCTGTCGCCATTCTTCGAGTTCTCCGACCGTGGCCGGGACATGTGCGTCCTGTTTGCGGACGGGGCCGGGGCGGCCGTCCTCGAGGCGGTGGAGGGGGCAGACCCGCCGGGTCTGATCTCTCATCACCTCCACACCGATGGGAGCGTCCTCGACAAGCTCTACGGGGAGATGTTCGGAACCTCCACCTTTCCTCCCGCCTCCAAAAAGAAGATTGACGACGACCGGGTCCGCCCCCGGATGAACGGGCGAGTCGTTTTTGTCCAGGCAGTCAGGCGCTTCAAGGAAGTCATCGTGGAGTGCCTTAAAGCGAACGGTCTCAAGATTGACGACATCGACCTCTTTCTTTTCCATCAGGCCAACATGCGGATCATTGAGGCGATCGCCGATCAGCTCTCGATCCCGCTGGAGAAAAGCTTTAACAACATTGCCAAGTATGGCAACACCTCCGCCGCCTCGGTTCCCATCTGTCTCCACGAGGCAGTGGAGGCGGGGCGGCTCAGGCGGGGGGGCCTCGTCATGATGGCGGCCTTCGGGACGGGTTTCTCCTGGGGGGCGACCCTCATGCGCTGGTAATGGGGCGTGAGGAATTCATAACATGGGCAAATTCGGGCGTCCGAGTCACAAGGTGAAGATGCGAAAGGCGCAGCGGAATAAGAAGGCCAGAGCGAGACGCAAGCGCGAGGAAAAGCATCAAGCCCGGCTCGCCGCCAGCGGACAGGGCTAGCTAGTGCCGTGGCGATAAGCGTCGCACGACCCACCTTCGGTGGGTGCCCGTAATGGAACGCCTACGGCAATGAGTAATTTTCGGTCGTCGCCGTACCTTTGCGGGCACCGAGTCCCGCCGCAGGCGGGCTTGGTCGCGCTCCGGTTGGCTCCTCCCTCGGGCCTTGGGCTGTTCGCTTCTCACCACGGCACGACCTTCGCGGGCCCCCTCTAGAAAGCATCCCTCCTGAACGCGCGGCAATCGGACGAAATTTCGAAGCCGCCCCTTTTTTCTTGGCCGACCCTGGGCCGGGTGATATCGTGACAGGAGGGATGGGGTCAATGTCGAGGCAGTCTCGGGTCTTGTTGGGGAGCCGAACGCTTGCGGCGCTTCAGGGAATCCGGAAGCACCTCGAGCGACAGGGCTTCGACGTCAAGAGTGAGAATCGGGTCGCCAGAATTCTCACAATCGCCAAACGATGGCCTCCGGACGTGGTGCTTCTCGATAGCAGTCTTCCGCCGCAGACGCTCGGAGAGCTCTGTCGGATCCTCAGGCAATCCGATCAGACGCACCATATCCCGATCCTGGTGGCTGTGTCGGGGTCTCGAAATCGCCTCACTGCCCTGGCCGCCGGGGCTGACGACTTCCTCTCCAAGCCGGTCAATCGTCAAGAGCTTGAGACGCGGATCCGCTCACTCATTCGGATCAAACGCCTCTCGGACGAGCTCCGGCGGAAGGTAAGTCACGCGGAGCGGAAGGCCCAGGTGGATGGCCTCACCGGTCTCTTCAATCACAGCGCCTTCCAAGAACGACTCGGTCACGAGATCGCCCGGGGCAAACGCTATCCCCGACCGTGCTCTGTCCTGATGATTGACTTGGACAGTTTCAAGAACTATAACGATGTCCATGGCCACCCCGCCGGAGATCGCCTCCTTCGACGGAGCGGCCGGCTGCTGAAGCAACACATCCGGGAAGTGGATACGGGGGCGCGATACGGCGGGGACGAGTTTGCCGTGATCCTCCCGGAGACACCAAGCAACTCTGCCTTCGAGGTCGGGGAGCGACTCCGCCAGCTGTTCGAGGCCAAAGAGCGCGTGACGGTGAGCGTGGGAGTGGCCACCTTCCCCGACGACGCGGAGACCCCGGGCCAACTGGTGAGTCGCGCGGACCGCGCCCTGTATCTGGCAAAGGCCAGAGGACGGAATTGCGTCTGCTGTTCAGAGGGGTCTCCGACCGCG
>JACOUJ010000017.1 GCA_016177865.1 Candidatus Rokuibacteriota bacterium | reverse complement strand
CGGGGGTGGGTTTCTCAGCTACGTCTACGGGTGGGCTCGGGCGCAGCGGGTTGGCGTCGGACGTGCCTGGCTCAACGGCTATGGGCAGGGCTTCCCAGGCGGCCCGACTGCATCCAGCAACAGGGCGCGGGACTTGGTCGAGGGGGTGCTGGCGTGGTTGGGTGCCAACCCAACGCCGGACGAAGAGCCGCAGGATGGCTGGGGCCGGTGGATCCTCAAGAGAGCGGGCAGCGACGTGGCGCCTACGGCGACGGAGAACCTCCGCGACCTGCTCGGGTCGCTCGAGGAGGGGCTGGCCGAGCCAGATCAGAGCCTCGGCCGGTACCTCGGCCAGCTCGGCTCGATCGCCAAGGATCAGGCACAGGCCCGAAGCGCAGGCGTACGCATCATGACGATGCAGAGCGCGAAGGGGCTGACGGTCCGAGCCACGATCGTCGCGGCCGTGGAGGAGGGGATTATCCCTCGGCCAGATGCCGCCTTGGCCGAGGAGCGCCGTCTGCTTTACGTGGCGATGACGCGGACGCGTGAGTTTCTTTTCTGCACGTGGGCCCGCCGGCGCCTGGGTCCCACGGCGCGTGCAGGTCGGCCGCGTGTGGGAACTGCAAGACCATTCTCGAGTTTTCTACGTGGCGGACCGGTCGGGTCGGTTGACGGAGGGCCTTATATCCGGGAACGCTGGAGGTAGAAGGCTGTCCGCCCCAGGGAAGCTTATCTGCGATGCTCTGGACGGCTTCGAGGACCGCTTGTTCAACAGCCTCCCTATCGTGGACTCCGTGGTGCCAGGCTAGGTTTGAGCCGTCTTTCAACGGGACCCTGAAGGCGAAGACCTGCCCCGGTAGGGCGAACAGCCTCGGCCACGTAGAACCTCGCCCGCGCCCTCAACCACAGGTAACCTACCGGCTGCCTACCAGAGCTGGGCTAAGCCGTAGAGCTGAAGCTCCGCGTCACGCGTCGCCGTGAGTAGAGAGTTGAGATCTTCGTGTTCATCCACGGTCACTAATGCCTTCTGCAGCCTTCCGATCCCGTCGCTGCCGGCGAGTACAACGAGGCGTAGCCCGGCCGCACGCGCAACCATGCGATAACCATGCGTTGCGAGGCGGCAAAGGAGTTCCGCATCTTCCAATGTCGCTGCCCCAACCAAGGCGTGAGCTACAAGGCGTATGAACAACGGGCGGTTATCAGAGTTGGCCAGCGGTAGAAGGTCGTCTGGCCCCATTCGGATCCCCGCCGCCCGCGGATGCTCCCAGAACGCTCGCCTATCCAGCACGGCCCTGAGAGGCTCAGGTATGACGCCTCCGACCTCCGCCATTCTCCTTGCAAGCGCCCGTGCGAGCATCCACTGTGGCCAGTAAAGCACCTCGTACCTCGCCTCAGCGATGCGTCTCAAGACCAGGACGATGTCGTCGCGGCTGCCATTTTGAATGAGGCTGAGGGCAATGGTGTAGGCAGACGGGGTCAACTCTATTCTTAAAAAGGTCGCACGGATCAGGTGGGCACTGCTGCGTGAAGCTGCCCTGAGAAACGCCTCCCCTAGTGCTACTGCCCGCCTCTCGCAGTTCCTCGAAAGTTGATACGCTCTTTCCCGTGCCCACTCAGTCTGCGCCGCGCGCCGCACCAGAAGGCGGCGCCACTCCTGACGATTGGCGCGAACGTACGCCGCCGCTATGTGACGAAGGTCGGTTACGTTGAGCCCATATCCTGCGGCGCCGGCAAGGACCGTGACTACGTCCGTTCTTGCCCTGTCCGTTCGCCTCATGAGCGCAGCGATCCCTTGTCCCGCCCTGACCGATAAGGCTTGACCGAAGATCAGGGACCTGGCATCCGGCCGGCTAGCCCTTAGCGCCCTGAGACCTGCCCGGGCCGATGCAGTGCTACGCGCTGACGCCAGGGCTCTGAGCTGGCGGAACCCACTTATGCCACGATCCCGCAAGCCTTCGGGCGGCATCGGCACGGTCTCTTGGAGAACGAGTCGCTCGTACGCGACCCGGAGAGGCTCGCTGGAGCTCCCGCGCAGGCGGGAGAGCCAATGCCACTCCCCCCTGCAAATCCTTACTTCGACTGCGGTCAACGCTGCCTCCCGAACGTGTCGCTGTCGATTCCGAAGCGCCCATAAGAGGATCTTTTCAGGACACGCAATCGGCTCCTCGCCGATCAGCGCTGCCAACTCAACTCCGAGCTGGTATCGGCGGAAGGCGGCCCATTCACGGTCCCCTAACGACACACCCGCGACGCGGCGACATAGTAGAGCTGCAGACGCCCTTTCCTCGTCGCCTAGTTCCTGGCGTTCGTCCTCCTCCTGGATCCACTGAACAAGATCCTCAGGCCTTGCACAGTTAAGCCAGATGACTCCTGGAACGTCCTCTCGTAGCCATGAAACGAGGATCAGGCGCAGTTCGGCCTGGTCGGGCCTGATGTCTTGCCGAAACCGATACAGCAGCGCGACCTCCGCAGGACTCAGGCGGCTGGCCGTCGTGGCAAACGCCGCAGCCTTGGTGGCAAGCAGTTCCCTGCAGCGTTTGAGCTCTCGCTCCCCCGGGTCGATCAGCCTATCGACTACCTCGCGCGCGACGTAGTCGTGGGTGACCTCGTAACAGCCGTCGATGTGGCGAATGAGGCGCAGGTCGACCAGCTGCTCCAAGACCTCTTCGCACCGCGACGATGCCAACCCCGTCTCAGCGGCGATCTCGTCAATCGTGCGCTGCGCCCTGACGCCGTAGCTGCGTACTAACGCGACCAGGATCCTTTGGGCATGACCTTCGCGATCCTGGGCATACGCGAGGAGCCCGGTGAGATAACTCCCAACGATTCCGTGGATCGTGCCGGACTTGAGATACCGTTGGATGTCATACGCGGAGCCCGTTTCTTCCTTGGTCCGCCAAGTATGCTCAACGAAGATTTGGAGGTGGGGCGGATAGATACCGGTTTCGCCCACCGCTTTACCCTCGACGACAAAATCTCCCTTGATCCTGGCTTCATCTTCCGCTTCTAGGCTTATCACCAGGCCAAGATCGACAGACGCAGTCTTTGCTCCCTCCCAAGCCTCGTCCGGGGGAATCCCTGGTAGATAGACGCGTGGCAATCCCGCCGGATCTCCAGTGGTCTGCTGCCAGTGGTGTCCGAGACGTCCCTCCATGTCGGCTCGGTAACTTATCAACACGCCGAATCCCGCGCTCGGTAACCGGTACAGCTCCTGAAGGTCTCCAATCAACCGTTCTGTTTCGAGGGGCTCGCGCGACGACAGGATGTCCTCAAACTGATCGACCACGAGGAGAAGGCGTGCGCCCTCTAAGGCCGCGACGACCTGCGCGAGGAGCGGAGGAAGTGGACCACGGTAGGAGGGTCTGCCTTCAAAGATCGTTGCCTCCAACTTGGAGCACACGTCGCTTTGAGGCAGACCCAAAGGGCGCGTGTAGACGGGTACCCAGCCTTCCTCCACGATTCGTGGAAAAACCCCAGCGTGGATGAGGGAAGTCTTGCCCACACCCGAACTCCCCAGCAGAAGCGTGATAGGTTGTCGCCCAATTCCCTCGACTATTTCCTGGATCTTTGCGTCTCGGCCAACCAGATAACGCCGGTCCGTGCTCCTCAGGAACTCCATCCCGATCGGCCTTGCGAGCCGAGCCGCCGTCGGTAAACCTGGGAGTGGTCGTAGGCGCAAAGCCTCACGCTGAAACCTGCCAAGCAGTCGCGCTAATACGTCGCGGATGATGAGAAAGGGCAGGTCGGTCGGCTTGGGAAAAACCGTCGGGGTATGACGCCAGGCGCGCTCTCGGAGACGTTGAACACCTTCACGTGCCACTCGGTCGACGTCGGAATCGTCGCGGTCCGACGGCGCGGCTTCGTCAAGTACGTAAAGGAGGAGCGCGAGGATCCTCCCGCTACTGAAGCAGCGCTCGGCTTCTTCGAGCTCTAGCTCGGTAATGGACTTACCGCTTGCGGGATCGATGCTCCCGTAGCGCCTGGCGTAAATGCCCACAAAGACATCACACTCAGCCACTCGGCGTACAGAGGCTAGTTCGGGCGAAGCTTCGTCACTACCGAAGGTCTCCATGGTGATAAGTTGCGCTCCGAAAACTTCTCGGAGGCGGGTAGCTATGTCCTGCCGGACTGTACGGAGGTCTCGAAACGTTGAACTTAAGAAGACGCGGACATCAACCGGCAGCTGAAGCACGCTCTAACCTCGCCCAAGGGGCCGTCTCTTGAAGGATCAAGAATCGGAGACCACTCGCAGACTTAGCCTCCTTACCTCTTCGGGTCACTGCCAGTCAACAAGATTGGGGCACTCCCGTCCAAGCAGGTGCGAAGTTCTGCCGGATCCCAGGAACGTGGAGTGGAATCCGCACCATCGGTGGTCGTCGAGGGTCTCGAGGATGCGCCGGTGAACCGGGTCTCGACCCCCGTGCTCTGACAGACGAAGGGCAGCGGTCGATAGACGGCGGGGAGGGTCTCAGATATCCCCTGTGCGTAGCGCTCGGCCTGCGGCTCGATGCCGGCGAGCGTTGTCTACTCCCTCTTGGCCTCGATGATGCCGGCCGCCCTGCCGTCGACATAGAGGAGGTAGCCGGCGAAGCCGTAGCCCGACTTGAGGGGAAGATTCCACAGGGGGACGCCCGAGCCGCCTGGAGATTGGCCCGCGCGGAGTCCTGCGCAGACCGGCCGGCGGCTTGGAGCGCCGCGTCAATCGTGACCCGTGCCCGATCCTCTCGTGTAGGCACTGGACTCGCTACAGTGTAGTGAATTCGCCACGCCTGGAGAAGCCAAAACCGACCGCCTCGGCACGGGCCTAGCGCGGCTTGAGGCGTCCTGCCTTTACGTCACCGCCCAGCGCTTGAAGAAGGCACGCCGGCGGGTCGCCCGGCACCTCCAGTACGTGTACCAGGACCCCGGCGCGTCACTCGATCCGCGCTGGAAGATCACGCATTCCCTCCACGAGCCGCTGAAGATCCACACCCCGCTCGCGCGGCGCGAGCGCGCGACGCGCGTCCAGGAGATCCTGCGGGCGGTGGGTCTGCCGGACGCCCACCTGGACCTCTACCCCCACGAGCTGAGCGGCGGCCAGCAACGGCGCGTCGGCCTGGCGCGCATTCTCATGCTCCAGCCCAGCATGATCATCCTGGACGAGCCGACCTCGGGCCTGGACGTCTCCGTCCAGGCG
>JACOUJ010000016.1 GCA_016177865.1 Candidatus Rokuibacteriota bacterium | reverse complement strand
CCAGATTTCGGAGAAGTTCGACAGGTCCTCGTCAACAAAGGTCTCGATGGTCTCCGCGTGACCGATCGGCGGCACGCCGCCGATCGCAAAGCCCGTACGGGCCCGGACAAAGCTCGCGTCCGCCTTTTCGAGAGGTTCACCAATCAAATCGCCTATTGCGCTTTCGTTGACGCGATGGGCCCCGCTTGCGATGACCAGGATCGGCCTATCCGTGTGGACCGCCCGAAACACGAGAGACTTGACGATCTGTCCGACCGCGCAGCCCACGGCCCTGGCCGCCTCCACCGCGGTTCTCGTGCTCCCGGGCAATTCGACAACTTCACCCGCAAAGCCCGCTTCCCGGAGGGCGGACTGCACTTTCTGCGCGCTGGGCGGGAGGGTCATGGCACCTTCACCTCCCTTCGTCGAGTTCGAGTCCGAAGTGGACCTCCTTGACCCGCTGGTTCTGCCGGAGCGCCTCGGTGGTGCCCGAGAGCACGATCCTCCCGGGCAGGAGAGCTACTTGCCCCTCAGTTCGCTCCACGGGGGCAGCGGGTAGATGAGCTTGGCGGTCGCTTGCTTCTCCGGATAGACGATCTGCAAGTCCCCGTTCTGCCACTGCAGCATGAACGTTTTGAGGGCCGAGGTCCGGCCCCCCGGTCCCTTCGCAAAGTTGACCGGGCCGACCGCGTATGTTTTGTCGGTCTTTCCGATCGCCGCGTTGACGGCCTTGCGCTCCAGACTGCCCGCGCGCTCGACGGCATCGAGGAGCACCTGAGCGGCCGCATACGTATCCGCGATGTGTTGGCTGTACGTCGCGCGCGTCTCGCGCTCAAACCGCTTCCGGAGATCGCCTGCGCCGGGATAGCCGAGGTCGGGATGCCAGTACCCAGCCACCATGACCCCCTGCGCCGCCTTGCCGAGCGCCGACCACCACTCGACCGGCTCCGCCCCCTTTTCGAAGAAGGCGGCCTTCGGTCGATACCCGAGGGCCTGCATCTGGCGCCAGAGGGCAATGGAGTCGGGGGTAATCATCTGGGCGATGATGACCTCCGCGTCCGCTTGCTTCGCGCGGCGGATGAGGTCGCCGTACTCCGTCGTACCCACCGGAAAGCGCGCGTGATAGACGATCCTGTAGTCCAACTTCTTCGCGTTCTCGTTCCACAAGCGCCCCATCGCGACGCCGTCCTGCTCGTTGTCGGTGAAGAGCGCCACTTTGCGATTTGACTTCACCATGTTCATGGTCAAAAACTGCTGTTGGGTCATGTCCAGCTCATCGAAAAAGATGTCCCACACCCAGGTCCACTTCTCCCGGCCACCGAGGAAAGCCCGGAGGGGCGTGACGCCGGTGACCATCGGGATGCTCTCACGCTCCGCCACGGCCGCCCCACTCAACACCAGAGGAGGGGTCGCCGAGCCGAGGAGGGCGTGTGCACCGTCGCGGAGGATGAGGCGCTCCACGTTTTGGGTCACCTTTTCCGGCCGGCTTTCGTCATCGTACAGAACGAGCCGGACCGGGACCTTTGCTTTGAGCTTGGAGAGATGGAGACCGCCCGTCTTGTTCACCTCGTTCACGGCCGTCTTGTAACCCCACTCCTCGTACGTCCCAAAGGCCGCCAACACGCCGCTCTTCGGAATGGACGCGCCAATGACAATTTCCTTCGGCGCCTGCGCGTCGGCATGGCCAGACACGAACCCGAGCCCGAGAAAAACGAGCGCCGTCAGTGACCCGACCCGCGGAATTGCTCGTCTTCTCTGCATCGTTATCCCCCCTCACGATCCGTTTGGACCCCACCCACCTGGGTTGAGCATTACGCGCGCCCGATGTCTCATGCGTCGAGCTTCGTCGCTACCCAGTTGATGATCATGGGCTCGGTCTCGGGCGTAAACCCCATGAGCTTGCGAACCTCTTCGATCGGACGGATATACCGTTGAATTCCCCGCGCGCTCATGGTTGGGTCGTCTCGACGACGCCAACTTTATTCACGCCGCTGGCAGCGATATAGAGATTTCGCTCCGGTGTCGCCACCATGTGACGAATCACTCCCCCGCCGGAAGGGATGGGCCAAGTCTGAAACGATTTTCTTTTGGGATCGAACCGCACGATTGTGTTGGGATGGACGCCGGACTCACTGTACCACACGATCCCGTCCGAGGTCGCGGTGACCCCGTAGGGCTGAGACTTCGCCCCGCCCGGCGACCGCCACTCTTCGACTCTTCCGGTCTTGGGGTCGAGCCGACCGAGATACCCGCGAGCATAATCGGTGTAATAGACCAGATCATCCGGCGTGACCGCGATCCTGCGAGGGCGGGCCCCTTCGGGAAGCGTGAATTCAACGATCTCCATTGTGCTCGGATTGATACGAGCGATTTTGTTCGTGCCGAATTCACAGAAAAACGGACTCCCCTGAGAGTCCACGACAATCCCATACGGGAGAGACCATGGCGTCGGCGATTCCTTCAGGGAAATGGCTCCGGTTTGGGGATCCAGCCTCCCGACGAAGTTCCCTCGCTGGACTGTAAACCACAGAATCCCTTTCTGATCGAAGATCGGGGTATGCGGATCGCGAGCTCTGGAGTCGGATATCCGATATTCTGTCACCTCACCGGTCTTCGGATTCAGTTTTCCGATGTGCGCGCCGAAATTTCCCGTGTACCAGATATTCCCTTCCTTATCCGCGACAAGCCCGTGTGGTCCTGATCGCTGGGTCTTGAGCGGGAATTCCTTGATCTCGCCGGTCTTCGGATTCAACCGGCCAAGCGTGTTGGAGAGCTGGCCCGTGAACCAGAGAGAGCCGTCAGGGCCGGCCGCCGGGTCGTGCGGCCGGGAGTTCGGCGTGGGGACGTCCCACTCTCTTATGACGACCCGCGTGTCGGCAGCGTGCGATAACGTGATCGAGACGCATAGAAGAACAACCGGCGTCAGGAGCCATTGGCGCAACATTTGCGGTCCTCTCTCAAAACAATCACCTGGCCCCTGTCACGTGGCGGGCGAGGCCTGAGCCTTCGACCACGGCGCGGACGCCTTCCGTAGCGTCAACGCCCATGAGATGGATGCCGCGCACGCCTTCAATGCTGGACACGCCGTCCACCAGCTCGATCGCAAGGCGCAGCCCCTCCGCCCGCTCGTCCGCGGCGGAGGCGAGCCGCTGGTACATGGTGTCAGACAGGACGACCCCGGGCACCGTTCGAAGGAAGTCCGCCCTCCGGGCCGAGTCGAGGAGAAAGACTCCGGCCAGGATCGCCACCTGCCGATGGAGTCCGGCCGCCCGCACAAGCTCCATCCAGCGTGAGAACCGGTCGAGATCGAAGACCGGCTGGGTCTGGACAAAGTCGGCGCCAGCCGCAGCTTTCTCCTCCGTTGCCATGCGATCGGGCTTGGCCAAGTCTTTCTCCGGGTCCGCTGCCGCTCCGAGAAACAGGGAAGGTCGCTCGGCCACCACCCGCCCGGAAAGGAGGGCGCCTTCGCGCCGCATCCGGTCGGCCGCCGCGAGTAACGCGGTCCCGTTCAGGTCAAAGACTGGTTTGGCATCGGGATGGTCGCCCTGCGCGGGATCATCTCCAGTCAAGAGAAGCAGGGTGTGGAGCCCGAGCGCCGAGAGACCAAGCAGCTCCGACTGAAGCGCGATTTTGTTGCGATCGCGGCAGGTCATCTGGACAATCGGCTCGACGCCTTCCTCGCGGACGAGCAGGGCCGCAGCGGTACTGCTCATGCGGACAATCCCCCGGGTGCAATCGGTGAGGTTCACGGCGTCCACCGCCCCTAGCAAGAGGCGGGCCTGAGTCCGTACGGTGTCGGCCCCCGCGTGGCGGGGCGGATTGATCTCCGCCGTCACCACGATGTGGCCCTCGAGCAGGCGGCGTTCAAGCCGGCTCGGCGACCGCTTCGCTCCCACGGTTGGACCTCCTCAGTGGAGTTGCACTCCGACCAGCGGGAATACTACCAGGGGAGGAGGGACACGTCAAAGCGACTTCTACAAACCTGTCAGCTCGCGGCTGACCTTCCCATGGTGCCGGTGAGGGCGCGTCGGGCCTTCCGGAAGACGGCGCCGAACATCCGGCGAGTCAGTTTCCCAGTCTGCGTATTCTGACGGCTCGGGTGATAGGACGCGATGAGCGTCGCGCCCTCGGGAAAGCGCCAGGCGCGGTTGTGGGCAAAGCGAGGGCGGGGTTTCGAGGAAGGATACCCCAGCGCGTCCCGTGCCCTGAGATAGGCATCGAAGGCGATCCGCCCCAGGGCCACAACGACCCGCACCTCGGACAGGAGCCCGAGCTCCAAGAGAAAGTACGGTTGACAGTTGGCCAACTCCTGGACGGTCGGCCGGTTCTTCGGGGGGACGCAACGGAGCGACGCGGTGATATACGCGTCTTTCAGGCGGAGGCCGTCCCCCCGATGGGAGGACGTGGGCTGATTGGCAAAGCCGGCAGCATAGAGAGCCCGGGACAACCAGTGCCCGGAGTCGTCTCCCGTGAACATGCGCCCGGTCCGGTTTCCCCCGTGCGCTGCCGGGGCCAGGCCGAGGATCAGAAGGCGAGCCGCGGGGTCACCGAAGCTCGGCAGAGGCCGGCCCCAGTACGCCTCATTCCGGTGGCGTCTCACCTTCTCCCGAGCGACCTGCTCGCGGTACGTGACGAGGCGCGGGCAGCGCTGGCAGGCGACAACCACCTCCTGAAGGCGGGCAAGGGGTCCAGCCTTCAACCAACTGGCTCTCCCAGCGCTTTCCGAATCGCTGACAGCAGCTCGTCATTATCCACGGGCTTCTGCAAGAAGGTCTCTGCGCCGGCCTTCAGCGCGCGGTCCCTATTGACCTGCGGGTCCCTGGCGCTCACCACGATGATCGGAACAACGGAGAGGGGGGCAATCGTTTTGAATCGTTCCATGACGGTAAAGCCGTCGCCTGCTGGGAGGCCGAGGTCGAGGACGACCAGGTCCGGTCGCTCCTTCTGGGCCACGCTGATCGCGGACATCCCGTCTGTCGCAAAGACGGTCTCATAGTTATTCGCCCGCAATCGGACGTTCAACCCGCGCCGGAGATCCGGGTCGTCGTCCACGATCAGGATCTTCTTCTTATCCGTCTCCGTCACCCCCCCCAGAGGTCACCGTCTTCAGACGGTCTCCGATCTCGGCGGCGATCTCCTCGACGAGGCGTTCCAGCGCCGTGTTTTCCCTCTGGGAAGGAGTTTCTATCATTGTGGCGGATACTGTCAAGTTTACATCGGCGCCTTGAAACTCCTGGCAGCGCCCTAGCTGGTCCCGAATCCGGCGGACGACCGCCTCGGCGCCCCGCCAATCGGTGCACCCGACGACTAAAGAGATCTCATCCTCTCTCGTCGAGGCTGTCCGCGGGAGAAGCACATCCAGATCGGGGTGAATACAGCGCTGGACAACGTCCCGAGCCTGGGCGTGCACGGCCTCCCCGATCTTTTTCGATGGCGAACCGCCGATGGGAGAAAGCTTGACGGTAATGAGAGCGATGGAGTCTCTCACGCGGTTGTTTTCCGTGATGATGGGAGCCAGGATTTTCGCTAGAGAGAACACCGGCAACGTAAAAGAGAATACGCTGCCGTTCCCGAGCTGGCTTTCGACCCAAATGCGCCCCCCGTGGCGCGTCACCAGCTCCTGCGAAATGTAAAGGCCGAGTCCTAGACCCTTGCGGCTCCCCTCAGCCGTATTCGCTTCCTGGTAGAAGCGCTCAAAAATCCGTTCAGTCCGCTCGGGACTGATCCCGCATCCCGTATCCTCCACCGAGACACACAGAACGCCAGGCTGTTCTTTGGCCCCGCGAGCCCGGATCGTCACCGCCCCGCCTTCGGGAGTGAACTTGATCGCGTTGTCGGTCAGGTGCGTGAGAATCTGCCGCACACGGGCCGGGTCGGCATAGACCGAGGGCAGGCTTCCCGGAATATCGGCCGACAGGGAAATCCCCTTTGCCTCGGCGCCCGGGCGCAGTGTGCCGAGGGTCTCGACGATCGGTTCCGCCAGGGAGATACATCGAGGATCAACGGTGAGTCTGCCGGCCTCGGCACGGCCCACCTCCAGAAGCTCGTCGATCATGTTCCGAAGTCGGTTCACATTTCTGAGCCCGATCTCCAGATACTCTCGCTGCTCGGAGCTGATATCGCCCGCCAACCCGTCGAGCAGGATCGTGACAAACTGATGAATGGCGGTCAGGGGTGAGCGGAGCTCATGCGAGACGTGAGACAGAAACTGATTCTTCGTCTGCAGCTGGTGCTCCCGGACCTGCTCCAATTCCGCAAGCACCCGGTGGCGCTCGATGGCATAGCGAACAGAACGAGCCAGCAGATGGCTATCCACCTGGCTCTTGACCAGATAATCCTGGGCCCCCATCTGCAGCGCCTCAACCGCGACGGTTTCGTCGTCGAGACCCGACAGCACCACCATCGGCACGCCGGATGCGTGCGAGTGAATCTTGACAACGGTGTGAAGCCCCAGGCTGTCCGGTAGCGACAGATCCACCAGCGCGATGTCGATCCCACCTTGGGTAAGGTGCTCGAGCCCCGCGGAAAGACGATCAGCCCAGACGAGGGCAAACGCCGCCCCTGTCGCTTCAGCCAGCATCTCTTCGATGAGCCTGGCGTCTCCCGCATCATCTTCGATCAGGAGGACCTTGATGGGCCTATCGGTCATCTCGCTCATTGCCGACGGGACTCCTCATTGTGATCGGCCATGTCACATCAAGCCCCCAGCTGGAGAATCGCCCGCTCGGAGCAGAGGTTAGACCACTCACGCATGGGTCATTTGCAAGAGGCAGGCCAGCAACGGCCCACCCACTCAAATGATGAAAATGCCTTGTATGGCTGGAGGTTATCGGTCAGGAAAGGTATGCGCTCGCGACCAGGACCGCAGCCGCGGTCGGGAGAAACTCCGATCCCTTTTGGAGCTTCTGTCGAATCTCCTGGGTGAGGCGGAGAATCGCTTCATCTACGCCCTCCCCCCGGGCTTCGAGACGGGGGGTGAATGGGGGATGGTACGTGACCCGCACTCGCGCAGGCCGGGGGAAGCGGTGGGTACGCGGCCACGCTTCAAACCCGCCGGCAACGCTCACGAGGCAGACGGGGACGGCGAGCCTGAGGGCCAGCCGGATGGCGCCGGGCTGGAGCGGCTGCACTCGTCCATCGAAAGACCGACCCCCCTCGGGAAAGATCAGCACGGCTTCTCCAGCTTTGAGAAGGCGAATGATCCTGCGCACCGCCTGGGAGTCCGGCTCATCAGTGTTCACGGGGAATGCTCGGAGCCAGCGGATCAGCGGACCGAGCAGTGGGACTCGGAAGAAGGCCTCCCACGCCAGATAGTGGATTGGTCGGCGGAGCGGGATCGTGACCAGAACGGGATCGGCGTAGGAGACGTGGTTGGCGAAGAGCAGGAGCGGCCCGCTGCGCGGGACGTGCTCGACTCCGTCGAAGCGGATCCGGAAGTAGAGACGAGCGAACCCCCACACGAACGGCCGGACGAACCCTAGCAAGATCTGAAGCACTCGACTATGATGTCACGGGCAGAGCGCAGGAACAATGAATCCGATTGACGCTTCGCGTCCGCTCATCGTTGCCCATCGGGGCGCCTCGGCCGAGGCGCCAGAGCACACGCTTGCAGCCTACGAGGCCGCCATCCGAGAGCAGGCGGACATGATCGAGTTGGATGTTCGCCTGAGCGCCGATGGCCAGCTCGTGGTGATCCATGACGAGCGCCTCGAGCGGACCACCGACGGCCGGGGAGAGGTCCGGGGGTACACCCTCCAGGCCCTGAAGCGCCTCGATGCCGGGAGCTGGTTTGGTCGGCGCTTCCAGGGCCAGCGGATCCAAACGGTCACAGAACTCATCGAGCGTTTCCGCGACCGCGTGCGCTTCGCCATCGAGTTGAAAGAAGGCTCGTGTGTCTCTCCGGGGATCGAGGAGCGTCTGGTCTCCATCCTCCAGATCTATGACGTGACCGACCAGGTGCTCGTCCTGTCGTTTGACCATCATGCGCTCAGAAAAGTCCACGAGATGGACCCGGAGATCCGAACCGGCGCTCTTCTGGTCGGGCGCCTCTTGAGTCCTGAGCGGCTGGCTGATGCTTCGATCCAGGCCCTCTGCCTTCAGGCCGGGCTGACGACCGAGCAGGACGTGGAGGCGTGCCTGCGCGCAGGGCTTCAGTGCTTTGTCTGGGTCGTGAATGAGGCGGAAGCGGCGCGCCGCTACGCCAAGGCGGGCGCGACGGGGCTGATCACTGACCGGCCGGGCCTGATCCGGTGGGCCCTTGCAAATACCGGGCCCGAAGCGTAGCAAAACCCCCCTCCAGCTCGGCGGCGACCGCCTCCGCCACCTCCTCTGGCGTCCCCTCGCAGACGAGAACCGGGCCCTTGTGCCAGTGGTCGAGGTAGGCATCCGATTCACTGATTCCCTCCGACATCGCCACCGCGTCAATCAACTCCTGAAACCGCGGCGAGAGGGAGACCTGGACCGATATATCT
>JACOUJ010000015.1 GCA_016177865.1 Candidatus Rokuibacteriota bacterium | reverse complement strand
CTCCTTCGTCTCATCAACCAAATCCTGGATCTTTCCAAGTTCCGCTCGGGGATGCTCCACCTCGATCTCCGCCGCGCAGACCCCCGGAGACTCATGGAGAGCGCGGCCCAGGAGCTCCGGCCCCTCGCCGAGGAGAAGGGGGTGACCCTCACGGTGGAGGTTCCCGAGTCCTCTCAACGACTCATCTGTGATGAGGAGCGGATTCAGCAGGTGCTGGTGAACCTCCTGTCAAACGCCGTCAAGTTCACTCCGCCGGGCGGGATGGTCCGTCTGTCCACAAAGGACGAAGGGGAAACGATCATCATGAGCGTGGAAGACACCGGCATCGGGATTCCGGCCGGCCACCTCCCTCACATCTTCGAGCGATACCACCAGGCCCACCGGGGCAGGGGCGGGACCGGGCTTGGGCTCTCCATCGTCAAAGGGTTCGTGGAGGCCCACGGTGGTCGGGTCTGGGTAGAATCCGAGGAGGGAAAGGGAAGCCGCTTTCACGTTTCCCTCCCCCGGAATGGGACGAGCGGGTGAGGACGCGCTCTCTCCTGGCGCTGACCCTTCTGCTGGCCGGATGCGCCATCGCGACGACTCGTCCATCCGAGGAACGCCTGGTGATCGCCCGGGCCGAGGAGATGGCGCGGGCTGGAGACTACCGGGGAGCCCAGGAGGCCTATCAGCGCGCGATCAACGACTTCCCCAGGAATTCTTCAACAGACCAAGCCCTCTTTGGCTTGGCCCGCCTCTACGTCGCGGTTGACAACCCGGGTCGAGACTACCGCCGGGCCCACGAAAATTTCGAGCGCCTCCTGAAAGAATTTCCTCAGAGCGCGTGGATCGAGGAGGCGCGCGCGTGGCGGGAGCTTCTCTCCGAGTTTTTTGGCCAGCGGGAAGAAACGGAAAAGGCCCGCCAGGAGGTCCAGGGCCAGCGGGCAGAGACGGAAAAGGCGCGTCAGGAGGTCCAGCGCGTCCGGGAAGAGACGGAAAAAGCGCGCCAGGAGGTCCAGCGCATCCGCCAGGATCTCGAGCGGCTGAAGCAGATAGAACGGGAGTTGGAGCGCCAGCGTCGGCGGTGATGCGATGATCGGTCGCGCCTTGGTAGTGGATGATGACCGTCATATCCTGGAGGTCGTGACCTTCAGGCTTCAGTCCCTCGGCCTCGAGGTGACGGCCACGGGCGACCCGTCAAAGGCCCTTCAGGCCCTTCGGAAAGAGCGGTTTGACCTGGCCCTCTTCGACCTTCGGATGACCCCGATGGACGGAATCGAGCTGATGGTCGAGGCCCTTGACATCATCCCGACCTTGCCCGTTCTCATCATGACGGCCCACGGGACGATCGAGAACGCCGTGCAGGCTATGCAGCGTGGCGCCTTCGACTACATCGTGAAACCCTTTAGAGGGGACGAGCTCACCACGCGGGTCCAGCGGGCGCTCGCGGATCGACGCCTGGCCAGGAATCTGGAGCGCCTCCAGGCCATCGGGCGGCTCCTCTCGTCCACGGGACGGCTCGAGACGATCCTGGAGGCAATCGTTCAAACAACGCTCGAGGCGACCGAGGCCGAAGGGTGCGCGATTCTCCTCGCGGGGGAAAAGGGGGAGGGGCTCCGGGCCATGGCCAGCCATGGCGCGACCCCTCTCCCCTCGGAGCGACTTCACGCCACTGCGGCTCAGGCCATGGCGAAGAAGGAATCGGTTTCCCAGGAGCATGAGGCTGGGGTGACGCTCGCCGCGCCCCTCATGGTGGAGCAGGAGGCGGTGGGGGCGCTGGTCGTGGAGCTTTCCCGCCGTTACCCGCCGAGCCAGGAAGAGCGGGAGCTCCTCCAGGTCTTTGCGTCTCACGCCGCGGTGGCGGTGAGGAACGCCCAGGAACTCTCCCGTCTCCGCTCGGGGGCGCTGGCGGCCCTCGGGAGGATGACGGCCCAGGTGGCCCATGATCTGAAGAACCCGCTCGGGGGGCTGAAGCTCTACTCGCTCACTTTGGAGAAGCGACTGAAGGCGCGGCGGGACGCGAAGGGACAAGAGTTGGCCCAGAAGATCGCCATGGCTGTCGATCATCTCTCCGACACCGTCACCGAGATCACGACCTTTGCGCGTCCTCGGGAGATCCACCCGAGCGCGATGAAGGTCCACCTCCTCCTGGACGAGTGTTTGCAGCTCGTCGCTGACCGAATCGAGATGAAACAGATCGAAGTGGCCCGGCACTACGACGAAGACGTCCCCGTCGCCCTCGTGGATGCCAGAGAGTTGAAGAGGGCCTTCCTCAATCTGATCATCAACGGGATAGAGGCGATGGAGGAAGGGGGATCGCTGGGTGTCACGGCCCGATGGGAGAAAGAGGCAGGAGAGATCGAGATCACCATCGCCGACACGGGCAAGGGGATGGGGGCGGCCCTTCGAGAACGGATCTTTGAGCCGTTCTTCACCACCAAGGAGAATGGGACCGGCCTCGGCATGGCGATCGCGAAGTCCGTCATTGACCTTCACGGTGGCCGAATCGAAGTTGAGAGTCAGATCGGACGGGGGACGTCGGTGCGGGTGCGCCTCCCCATGAAGGAGCGTAATGGCTAAAGGACGCGTCCTCGTGATTGACGACGAGGAGAGCATCACGGAGGCCCTCCGGACGATCCTCCAGTCCGAAGGCTACCACGTCAAGACCGCGGGCTCGGCCAACCGGGCGCTCCAGGAGGTGGACCGGGACCACTACGACCTGGCCATCGTGGATCTGGTCCTCCCTGACCTGGATGGCATTGAACTCTTAAAGCGCCTCAAGGAGAAGCACGCCGGACTGGAGGTGGTGGTCGTGACGGCCCACGGGTCCATCCCGGCGGCTGTCGAGGCGACAAAGCAGGGAGCCTTTTATTTCGTCGAAAAGCCCTTCACCCCCGAAGAGTTCACGGTGATCATTGCGCGAGCGCTGGAGCGCAAGACGCTCTTGAAATTGACCCACCGAGGGCGCGCAAAGGTCATCGGGAGCTCTTCTCCGATCAAGGCAGTCTTCGAGTTGATGGACATGGTCACAAAATCGGATGCCAACGTCCTCATCGTCGGAGAATCCGGAACCGGCAAGGAACTGGTGGCGAATGCGATCCACGCGGAGGGCGCCCGGAGTCAGGGACCCTTTATCAAGATCAACTGCGCCGCCCTCCCCAAGGATCTGATGGAGTCGGAGCTGTTTGGCTACGCCAAGGGGGCGTTCACCGGCGCCACCGGTGACAAGCCCGGCCTCTTCGAAGAGGCGCACACCGGCTCGCTCCTGCTTGACGAAATCGCCGAGATGCCGGCCCCGCTTCAGGCCAAACTCCTCCGCGTGCTCGAGGAGCGGGAATCCCGACGGCTGGGGAGCACGAAGGCGGTGCCGGTGGATTTTCGGCTCATCTCCTCGACGAATCGGGAGGTGGAGACCGCCCTGAAGGACGGGCTGCTCCGCGAGGATCTCTACTATCGCATCAGCACCGTGACCCTGCGCATCCCCCCCCTTCGTGAGCGGCGCGACGACATTCCGCTCCTGGCCCATGCCTTCCTCGATCGCTTCCTGGAGAAGTATCGGAAAGAGCCGAAGGGGCTCGCCCCCGAAGCGCTCAGAACCCTTCAGACCTATGCCTGGCCGGGGAACGTCCGCGAGCTGGAGAATGCGATCGAGCGGGCGATCCTGGTCGCCCGGGGGAAAGAGATCGGGATTGCGGATCTCCCCGAGGCCGTCGTTCGCGGGAGCGGCGAGAGCTACGGGGCGTCTCGAGAGCTTCCTGCCGGGAGTCTCGACGAGATAGAGCGGGTGGCCATCCTTCAGGCCCTCGAGGCGACCAAGTGGAACAAGCAGGCCGCGGCCCAACGCCTGGGGCTCCACCGGCCGACGCTCTATTCCAAGATGCGGCGTCACGGGATCCCGGTTAAGCCTCCACCACAAGGTTCCTGACCCGCGTTCACGAGTTGCCTTCGCCGGCTTGAATGCGTGGCCGGCTTATGATACAAAGACCCCGGAGACAGCCCCATGCCCGCACCTACCTCCCCTTCCGCGGCCGGCCTCGAAGGTGTGGTTGTCGGTTCCTCCTCGATCTGCTTTATTGACGGGCGGGAAGGCCGCCTCCTTTATCGGGGATACGATATCAACGATCTGGTGGAACACTCTACCTTTGAAGAGGTGGTGTTTCTCCTCTGGCATGGTCGGCTTCCCGGCAAGAAGGAGCTCGCCGAGCATGAGCGGGCCTTGGCCGCGAGCCGCAAGCTTCCCGGCAAGGTCCTCGCCCTCCTCAAGGGCTTTCCTCACAAGGCGACCCCGACCGAGGTCCTCCGAACGACCGTCTCGGCCCTCGCCCTCTATGATTCGGACGCCGAGAATAATTCGCCGGAGGCCTCGGTCCGAAAGGCAATGCGCCTCACCGGCCAGCTCGCCACGATCGTCGCGGCCTGGGCGCGGATCCGAGCCGGCAAGACGCCGGTGGCCCCGAATGCCAGGCTCTCCGCTGCCGCCAACTTCCTCTATATGCTCCACGGTAAGAAACCTGATCCGCTCTGGAGCAAGACCTTCGACATCGCGCTCGTCCTCCATGCCGATCACGAGCTGAACGCGTCCACCTTCTCGGCGAGGGTCACGGCCTCCACCCTCTCAGACCTTCACTCCGCCATCACCTCCGCGGTCGGCACCCTGAAGGGACCGCTCCACGGTGGGGCCAACGAGGCGGTGGTCCGCACGCTCCAGGAGATCGGTGAGCCAGAGCGGGCGGAAGTGTGGATCAAGAATGCGCTTGCCCAGAAGCGGCGGATCATGGGTTTTGGCCACCGGGTCTACAAGACGGAGGACCCGCGAGCCGCCCACCTCAGGCGGATGGCAGAGGCGCTCGGCCGCCAGGCGGGCAATCTCAAGTGGTACGAGATCCTTCGGACGATCGAGCGGGTGGTCCGCGAGGAAAAGGGGCTCTACCCGAATGTGGACCTCTACTCCGGCACGTGCTACTACGCGATGGGGATCCCGCCGGACCTGTACGTCCCGATCTTCGCCGTCTCCCGTATCTCCGGCTGGACGGCCCACGTTCTGGAGCAACACGCGGACAACCGACTCATTCGGCCACGGGCGGACTACCTGGGCCCGACCCGCCTGAGATATGTCTCCATCGACGAACGCAAGTAGGTGCCGTCCCAATTGACTTCGTCTCGGAGGGGGACACGTCCCCCTTCCGAACCTCCCCCTGACCTTGCGCGGGCAAAGCCCGCGCTCGAACAAAGAGCTCAGTCGTCGGGGGCGTCAGCAGGTCAGTTCAGGGTGCCGAGCGATTTGGTCAAGCAATGAACCGCTTCGTCAAGGGGCACGGGCTCGGCAACGACTACCTGGTCGTGAACCACGCCGACCTCAGCTTCGATCTCTCCCCCGGAGCCGTCCGCCGTCTCTGCCACCGAAATTGGGGGATCGGATCCGATGGGATTCTGGTTCTCGTCCCCTCAAGCAAGGCGGAATTTGGCCTGCGAATCTTCAACCCCGACGGGAGCGAAGCCGAAAAATCCGGCAACGGGCTCCGGATCTTTGCCAAGTATCTTTACGAGCACGGATTCACCAATGGAAAGTCCTTTAAGATAGATACATTGGGAGGAATTGTTGAGACCGAGCTTCAAGTGGAGGGGGGGCGAGTTCGTCGCGTCACTGTCGAGATGGGGCAGGCGACATTTCGGGCCCCGGAGATTCCGATGCACGGCCCGGACCGCGACGTCGTCGCCGTCCCCCTTCAGTTAGGCGACACCTTCGTGACCGTCACCGCTGTCTCGGTCGGAAACCCCCACTGCGTGGTCTTCGTCCCCAAGCTCGACGAATCCGAGGTCCGACGACTCGGCCCTCAGATCGAACGGCATCCCAGCTTCCCCAACCGGATTAACGTCCAGTTCGCCAAGGTGGAGGCTCGAGACCGAGTCGCGATCCTCATCTGGGAGCGAGGGGCAGGCTATACGCTGGCCTCGGGGTCGAGCTCGTGCGCCGTGGGGGCGGCGGCCGTTCGTAGCGGTCTCACGGACCGGCGGATGACCATTACGATGCCCGGCGGAGAGCTTGGCGTTGAAATCCGTGTGGATTGGAGCATTCGTCTCGAAGGGCCTGTCGAAGAGGTCTCCGTGGGGACCATTTCTCCGGACCTGATCGCCGCCATCGAGCGGCGAGAACCGATCCCGGGGGAGTAGCTGCTAGGCTGGGGTGGCCAGGATTCGCTGAACGATCCGTCGAACTTCGATCACATCAAACGGCTTGCCCAGGCTGGGCGCCCCGGTCGCCTCGAGGAAATTCTTGGTCTTCAGGTCGAGTGTAGATCCAGAAATGAAGACGAAACGCCGGCTGAGCTCCGGGCGGCGGCGGACCGCCTCGCGATAGAGGCCGGGTCCATCCAACTTCGGCATCCTGATGTCACTCAGGATTACGTCGTAGGCTCGTTCCCGAAGCCGCTCCAGGGCGAGGGCCCCGTTGGCCACCGTCTCCACCCGATGGCCATCGAGGACGAGCAAGTCCACGAGGATGCTGGCGACTTCGGGCTCATCCTCCACTACCAGGATCATCTTGCCTCGAATGGGTGGATCGGACATCCTGCGAAGGGCCCCCGGGGAAGATTATAGAGCAAGCCCCGACGGGGGGGTCTTAAAAAAAGGACCAGGCGAACGTAGCTGGGGCGGGCTAGTCGGTCTTGGCAGGGGTGACGGACAAAACCTTGACGTCGAAGATGAGGGTCTTGCCGGCTAGGGGATGGTTGAGGTCAAGGACGACGATGTTCTCCTTGATCTCTTTCACCAACGCCTGGATGTGCTGACCGTTCTGATTCCGTCCCCTGAGCCACGTCCCCACCCTCACATCTGGCGGCACGCGGTCCTTGGGCAGCTCAAGCACGGCCTTGGGATCCTGAATCCCATAGGCTTCCTCGGGCAGGACCGTCACGTGCTTGGTTTCCCCCTCGTGCATTCCGAGAAGCGCCTTCTCCAGCCCTCGGATGATCTGGCCGCGCCCCTGCGTGAAGACGAGGGGATCCTTGCCTTTGTTTGAATCGATGACCTTCCCGCCGTCATCTGTGAGGGTGTACTCCAGGCGGACGACGGACCCCTCCTCGATCGGAGAAGTTTTGGCGTCCGGCTGGGTCTGGGCGGAGGCCTGCAAAGCGAAGAGAAGGACCGAGGAGAGCAGCGGCGAGATCAGAGATCGGCTTGGGCACACGAGCCCATCTTACCCCCCAGACCTCACACGGGCAACGAAAAAATCTTACCGGCGCTCCGTTCGGGTGAATGCCAGGAGCTTTTCTAAGGGCATCGTATTGATGACATGGTCAGGGCCGACCCAGGCGCGACGAGCCGTGGCCACGCCGAAGGCCATGTTCTCAAGGTTGGCCAGATAGTGGGTGTCCGTGTTCACTGAGAGGCGGCAGCCGAGATCGCGGGCCCGGCGCGCGTGGGCGTCGTTGAGGTCGAGCCGGTAGGGCGAGGCGTTGATCTCCACCGCCTTGCCATGCTGCTTGGCGATGGCAAAGACCTGTTCCAGGTCCACATCGTAGGCATCGCGCTCGCCGAGGAGGCGCCCCGTCGGGTGGGCCAGAATGTTGACCTCGGGGTGCTCGAGGGCCCGGCAGATCCTGGCGGTCATCTCCTGCCGCCCCTGCTTGAAGCGGGAGTGGACGGCGGCCAGGACCACGTCCAGCTCATTGAGAAGATCGTCGGGGAAATCCAGCCCGCCCTCGGCCAGGATATCGCACTCGCTCCCCGCAAGAATGCGGATGCGATGCTTCTTCTGAAGCTTCCGGATCTCTCTGATCTGCTCTCTCAACTGCTCGGGGGTGAGTCCCCGCGCGACGGGGGAAGATCGGGAGTGATCCGAGACGATGATGTACTCGTACCCTCGCGCCTCGGCGGCCTCGATGAGGGCGGGAAGG
>JACOUJ010000014.1 GCA_016177865.1 Candidatus Rokuibacteriota bacterium | reverse complement strand
CTTGCCCGAGGACCCCAGCGCATCCAACAAGAGCAGTCAGCAACACCAGGTACAGCAGAGCGAACAGAGCAATCCCTTTGTGGCCCGGCATCTCTTTTCCTCCTTTGTTTCTTCTAGTGCGCGGCATCGCGACCAATTGCCAACGCCGATCCCTCTCCAAGACAGCGGCTTCGCAGCTCGTAAAGGCCTTCGTAGTAATAGTGATGCGTGTTCCCTTTTAGCATGGGGCCATGGTGGCAGGCAAGCGTGTCGACATCAAGCGGCTCAGTTTTAAGGCTCTCCCAGGAGTTTGAGTCCAAACCTCCCCTTGAGCTCGCTCACCCAGTCCATGAAGTGAGACTCGTGGTACCGGGCTGCGATTGCCTCGTGCTCGGGGCCACCCGGCTTCCCCCCTCTTTCGAAGAGTTGAGCGATTTCTGCAAAGTAATTCTCGAAACCAGCTGGGCAGATAATTTCCAGCAACCTAGCGGGTTCCTTGCCAGGATTCCAGAAGGTGTGGGGTACATTGCATGGCTTATAAATATAGGCTCCCTGCTCGACCTCTGCGATCTCATCTCCCACTCGGACGCCCACACGGCCCTCCAGAACGTAAGAGAGCTCGTCCTCCATGGCGTGAACATGAGGCGGGACGAGTCGTCCTGGCTCGATGGGGTGCTCGACGATGGCGAGTCGGCCGCCAGTGTGATAACCCCATATCTTAAAGTGGACCCCCATCCCTCCAAGATTGACCTTTGTCCCCTCTTCTGGCCGCACTATCGTGAGTCCTGTAGTTTGCATGTCAATGCCTCCTTACTCTAAGGCTAATCGTCCTTGATGCCGGCGATGGGCTTCACTGTCTCAGTCACGGTGCTGATCACCTCCTCCTGTGTCAACCCGACTTCCCGTCGAAGGGTCCTCCAGGCCCAGAAGTCCACCAAGGCGGTCACGACGCCGATCGCCTCGCGGGCGGGTTCGGCCGGTTCTAGCGCGGTGCGGACGGAGGCATCGCGGAGGGCGCGGAGCCGCCCCATAAAAGTCTGGAGTTCGGGGATAAACCGCTCCTCGGTCCGACCCGAATAGAGCCACGGCTCCCGTAGCTCATAGTATTCGAAGAGGGTTCGAACCATTGCGGCAACACGCATGGCCGGGTCTCGGGGAAGCGCTGTGATGGTGGCGGGGTCAGGCGGCGGGAAGAGTTCGCGCCCTCGGCTCGTGCACGCCTGGACGAGGTTTCCGATGGTCGGGAAATGCTTGTAATAGGTGGTGAGGGCCACGTCGGCCCGCGCCGCGATCTCCGTAGGCTTGGCCCGTAAAACGCCGCGTTCACCGTGGAGTGCCATGGTCGCGTCCAAGATCCGGCGCCGGGTTTCGGCCTCCTGAGCAGCACGTTTTTGGGTTGAGTATGGTCGCGGCATAATTGGATGAAGCTAGTATTCATTTAATTAATTATTTTGTCAAGCGGAAAATCTCGATACTATGAAGGTAGTAATTCCAGGGATTTACGTACCAAGCCCCGGCTTGACGGCTAGCGATAAAATGGTCTATCCTGCCCAAAGTCATGAGCGGATTCTTTGAACCGCCTGAGACGTTCAACATGACGACCCGCCTCCTCGACTACCATCTGGGGGCCGGGCGGGGGGAGCGGGTGGCCATCCGCTTTCGAGACCGGAAGATTCGCTATCGCGAGCTGGCGGAGGAGGTGGCGCGGGTCGCCCATGCCCTCCTGGCCCTCGGGGTCCAGATGGAACAGCGCGTTATGCTTCTCCTCCCGGATTGCCCCGAGTTCATTGCGGTCTTCCTCGGGGCGATGCGAATTGGGGCTGTCCCCGTGCCCGTGAACACCCTTGCTCCCGCGAAGGACTACGAGTACTACCTCGGTGACAGTCGCGCGACCGTGCTCATCGTCCATCAGGAGTTTCTCCCGAAGGTGGAGGCTGCCCGAGGCCGGGCACCGGCGCTCCGCCACACGGTGGTCGTCGGAGAAGCGGGGGAGGCGATGAGCTACGAGGAGTGGATTCGAGGACAGCCCACGAGTATCGATCCGGCCCAGACACACCGCGACGATGCGGCCTACTGGCTCTATTCGTCCGGGACGACCGGCCGGCCGAAGGGTATCATCCATCTGCATCACGACATGCTCTACTGCACCGGGACGTATGCGCAGCACGTCCTGGCCATGACCGAGAACGACATGACCTTCTCGGTCCCACGCCTCTTTTTCTCCTATGGCCTTGTCAATTCCCTGTACCTTCCCCTCTTTACCGGCGCCTCGGTCCTCCTCTGCCAGGAGCGGCCAGACCCGAGGCGGGTCTTTGAGCACATCGAGCGCGAGCGCCCCACTCTTTTTTTCTCAGTTCCCACGTCGTTCGTTGCCTTGCTACTGGAAGCCGAGGGGAGAAAACCGGACCTCTCCTCTCTGCGCCTCTGCGTCACGGCAGGAGAGCCGCTCCCCGAGCCCCTCTACCACCGTTGGCGCGAGACCTTCGGCGTGGAGCTGCTCGACGGGATCGGGGCCACCGAGGTGGGCTACATCTTTATCTCGAACCGCGCGGGGACGGTTCGTCCGGGGTCGAGCGGGACGCCCCTCCCGGGATACGAGGCCCGGATCGTAGACGAGGCGGGGCGTGATCTCCCCGACGGGGAAGTGGGCGATCTCTTGATCAAAGGGGAAAGCGTCGCGGCAGGGTATTGGAATCAGCATCCCAGGACCAAAGCGGCCTTCATCGGAGAGTGGTACCGGACCGGGGACAAGTACTACCGCGACACGGATGGCTACTACTTCTACGTGAGTCGGAGCGATGACCTTCTGCGCGTCGGCGCCCAATGGGTATCGCCCCATGAGGTAGAGGCCGCGCTGCTCTCTCACGCCGCCGTGGCTGAGGCCGCCGTCGTTGGGGGGGTGGACGAGCACGGTCTCACGAAGCCCCGCGCCTTTGTGGTTCTTTGCCCAGGGACTGCGCCCGGCGTAGCGCTCAGCGAAGAGCTTCAGGCGCACGTGAGGGGGAAGCTCCCGTCATTCAAGGCGCCACGCTGGATTGAGTTCATCCCTGAGTTACCCAAGACCGCGACCGGAAAGATTCAGCGCTACAGTCTTCGCCAGGAGGCCGAGGGCCTCTCCCAGCGTCAGGCCGACTGGCGTCCGGGAGATCGGGACTGGTCCGTGGGGGAATTGATCCACCACCTCACCCTCGCGGAGATCGCCACAGGGAAGCTCATTTCAAAGCTTTTGAAGGAAGGCGGAGCACCGGGGCTGCTCCGACCCTACCCGACTGACGTGAGAGAGTTTGAGCCGCTCCCGCCGCAGCCGCCGGGCCCCGCCGAGGCGCCCCCGGTGGTTCGGCCGGAACACGGCCACGAGATATCGAGGCTCGTCGAGGAGATGAAGGCTGCCCGTGTCCGGACTCTGCAGAACGTCGAGCGGCTGGCGGCGGTGGACCCTCGACCGCTCCGGTGGCAGCATTTCCAGCTCGGGGAGCTTCACCTGGCGCAGTGGGTGGCCCTCCAGGCGCGTCACGACGAGATTCACCTCAGGCAGATCCGCCAGGTCAAGGCCTCACCGGGCTTCCCGGCGCTATGATCGTCGTGTTGCGGAATCCGGATCGGGAGGTTCGGCTGGCGGGCCGTCACCGGGTGAAGGAGCTTCTTCAGGAGTTGAAGGTCATTCCGGAAACGGTCCTGGTGATCCGGGGGAAGGAGCTTCTGACCTCGGACCAAGTGGTTGGAGAAGATGATGTCATCGAGGTCCGCCCGGTGATTTCCGGGGGCGTGCGATGAAGTGCCGAAAGTGCGGGGAAAGCGCGGTGATCGAGCTTCGCCGTCACAACACCGCCTACTGCGCGGACGACTTTGTCGCCTTCTTCCGCCATTACACCGTTGAGACGATTCGAAAGTGGAAGATGTTCGAGAAGGAGGAGCCGATCCTTGTGGCGGTTTCCGGCGGCAAGGACTCCCTGGCCCTCTGGGATGTCCTGACCCTTGAAGGATACAGGACCACCGGCCTTTATCTCGATCTGGGAATAGACGAGTACTCCAAAGGCTCTCGGGCCAAGTGCGAGGCGTTTGCCTCCGAGCGCGGGGCGAAGCTCGAGGTCATCCCTGTGATTGAGGAAGTGGGGGCATCCATCCCTGAGGTTCAGATTGCGACTCGTCGTCCGACCTGCTCGGCCTGCGGCCTCTCGAAGCGCTACCTCACGAACCAGGCCGCGCTGGCCCGGGGCTTCGCTGTGGTGGCGACGGGACACAATCTTGACGACGAGGCCGCGACCCTCTTCGGCTCCGTGCTCCGCTGGCAAGAGGAGGCGTTGAGTCGCCAGTCCCCCGTGCTCCCGGCCAGTTCTCCGAAGCTTGCCAGGCGGGTCAAACCGCTCTTCAGGCTTACCGAGCTCGAGACCGCGGCCTACTCGTTCCTTCGGGGGATCGACTACATCGTGGAAGAGTGCCCGTTTTCCAAGGGAGCGACGAGCCTCCACTACAAGGAGGTCTTGAACCGGCTCGAGGCCCACGCCCCGGGGACCAAGCATGCGTTCTTGCTGGGCTATCTGGATCGCATCCGACCCGCCTTCAAGCGCGGACAGGAGGTGACGCTCCGCGAATGCATCCGTTGTGGCCAGGCCACCACGAGCGAGCTGTGCGCCTTCTGCCGCCTGGTGGACGAAGTGAGCCACAAGAGCCACACAATCTCCGGTCCCGTCTCTGCCGGCGCCTGACCTCCCGGGATTTTCGCCACCAGTGGGCCCGCCCGCCCGGGTTTTGACCTCCAACGAAATCGTCTTCGTTGGGAGCGGGGGCGGGCGGATGACGACGGCCTCCCAGCTGCGCGCCACCGGCGGCCTCTGGATCGCGATGGACGGGACCCAGATTGCGGTGGATCCCGGGCCCGGCGCTCTCGTCCACTGTCGCTCCCGGAAGCTCCGGTTGGACCCGGCCGCCCTCGATGCCATCATCCTCACGCATAAGCACCTGGATCACGCCGGGGACGCCAACGCGATGATTGAGGCGATGACCACGGGCGGGACAAAGAAGCGCGGATTTGTCTACGCGCCGCGGGATGCCTACGAAGATGACCCGGTGATCCTTCAGTACGTCCGGGACTACCCCGAAGGGACTGGGATTCTTGAGCCCGGAGGGCGCTACCCCATCGGTGGGATCACCCTAGAGACGCCGCTTCGCCTCCGGCATCCGGTGGAGACGTACGGCCTTCGGTTCGTGGGCTCTCGCTATACCGTGAGCCTCATTGCCTGTACCGGCTACTTTCCTGAGCTGGAGGAAGCATTTGTCGGAGACCTCCTGATCTTGAACGTCGTCTATCGGGAACCTCGCGATACGATCCACTTGGCCATTCCCGACGCCCGCCGTCTGATCGCGGCCCTCCGCCCCAAGCTTGCCGTGCTCACTCACTTCGGAATGACCATGCTTCGAGCGAAGCCCTGGGAGCTGGCAGACGCGGTGGCCCAGGAGACCGGGGTCCGCGTGCTGGCGGCACGGGACGGATTGAGGCTGGCCCTGGATGAAATACTGACATAGTCCGGCGATGGGGGCGGGCCGGATCAGTGGTTCGGCGGTTGACACGGTCCGGGACGGAGACTATGATGAACCGTCATTCACCGGTGAGCTGGACCAGAGACTTAAGGAGGGATGCCGTGAGCGAGGCACTGATCGTCGGAGCGGTTCGGACCCCGACCGGGAAGAAAAACGGAGCGTTGGCCGGCTGGCGGCCGGATGACCTGGCAGCGTTCACCCTTCGGGCTCTCGTAGATCGGGTCGGGATTGATCCCAAAGAGGTCGAGGACGTCATCATGGGGTGCGTCTCCCAGGTGGGAGAGCAAGGGTGGAACATCGCCCGCAATGCCGCCCTCATCGCCGGGTTCCCCCTGGAGGTGTGCGGGGTCAGCGTCAACCGTCAGTGCGGGTCGAGCCAGCAGGCGACGCACTTCGCGGCCATGGGGATCCTCTCTGGGGTCCAGGAATGTGTGATCGCCGCGGGTGTGGAGTCCATGACCCGAATCCCGATCGGCTCAGACGGCAGCGGCCCCGGCGATGGACCGGTGAGCCCCAAGCTTTCCGAGCAGTACTCCATTGTCCCTCAGGGAATCTCAGCGGAGCTGATCGCCGAGAAGTGGGGCCTGAGCCGGAAGGAGCTGGACGAATTTTCCTACGAGAGCCACCGTCGCGCGGCTCGGGCCATCCGGGAGGGGCGGTTCCGGCGGGAGATTGTGCCTGTGCCAGTGACCCTGTCTGATGGGACGCAACGGATGTTTGATACTGACGAGGGCGTGCGGATGGAGCCGTCGCTGGAGAAGATGGCGGCCCTACCTCCATCGTTCAAGTCCGATGGCGTGGTGGCGGCCGGGAATTCCAGCCAAATCTCCGACGGGGCTGCGGCGGTCCTCGTCATGTCCCGTGAAAAGGCGAAGGCGTTAGGGCTCCGGCCTAAGGCGCGGATCCT